>CANDFU010000119.1 GCA_947384095.1 uncultured Roseburia sp.
CAGGGAGACGCTTCAGGAAGCAATTTTTTATGATAAAAAGAAGCGGGCGGCCGGTTATCCCGACAACATAGATTATGGAAAAATGCCGCCTTACAATGCGAAGCTGGAGGCCATGCTGCCGGTTATTCACGGTGAGATTCCGCTGAAAGCGCATGCACACCGTGCGGACGACATTTTTACGGCCATCCGGATTGCCAAAGAATTTCACCTGGATTTAAGAATCGACCACACCACCGACGGAGCGCTGATCGCGGACGAACTGGCAAAAGAAGGGTTTCCGGTCGCGGTGGGGCCGTCTTTTGGACATGCGACGAAATACGAACTGAGAAACAAGGGATTTGAGACGCCGGCCATTCTCGCCAGGGCGGGGTGCAGGGTGTCCATTATCACAGATTCACCTGTGATCGAGCAACGGTATCTTCTGCTGTGTGCGGGTCGGGCAATCTTTTACGGAATGAAGGAATATGACGCGTTAAAGGCCGTGACGATCCATGCGGCAGAGCACATCGGCGCGCAGGAGCGGGTCGGCAGTATCGAAGAGGGGAAAGACGCCGATTTTGTGCTGGTGCGCGGGAATCCGTTCGCGGTGGATACCCGTATTTTGTATACGATTATCAATGGAGTTATTGTGTATGAAGGGTAACAGATTCTAAAGATTCTATGAAATAACCGTTCGGCTCTTGACTTTAAAATCTACAGAGCATAGAGTTGAAGAGAGAGGACGCCACAGTCGGAGACCGTGGCAGGAGGAGAAGCGGGGGAAGCGGTTATGAAAATATTGGTAACAAATGATGACGGGATCCGGGCGGAAGGCATACGGCGTCTCGCCGCCGTGGCAGCAGAAATTGGTGAAGTGTGGGTGGTGGCGCCCGAATTTCAGTGCAGTGCGATGTCCCAGCGCATTACCGTGCACGGCGACGTGACAGTGAAGAAGACGGAATTTCCTGTGAGCGGCGTAAAGAGTTATGCTGTCGGCGGTACGCCGGCAGACTGCGTGAAGATCGGGCTGGCTTATCTGATGCCGGAAAGGCCGGATATCGTATTTTCCGGTATCAATCATGGCTATAATGCGGGATATGACATCGCTTATTCCGGAACGGTGGGCGCTGCGATGGAGGCGCTGATGCAGGGAGTGCCTGCGATCGCATTTTCCAACCAGTCCAACGGAGTGTACGAGGTTCTGGAGCATTATATCCGCTCCGTCACCGGGGATCTGCTCAGGCGCCCGATCGGGGCGAATGAGATCTGGAATGTAAACTTTCCCGGATGCAGCCTGAAGGAGTGCAATGGAATCTGCGAGGTGGACGGGACAGCGGGACATGCGTTTTTCCTCGACCTCTATGACAGGGCTGACTCGGAGGATGGAAGCTTTACGCTGACGCCGGTGGAGGCGCAGATGAAGGAAGCGCAGAAAGACAGTGATGTCAGCGCCCTGCTGGATAATTATATCGCGATTGGAAAGATAAAAAATAATCTGATAAGATGAGGGGCTTTATGAAAAAAATAAAAAGTATTCTGGCCGTGCTTTTTGCGGCTGCTCTGATGCTGCAGATAACGGTAGGGGCGGACGGCGTATCCGCAGAAGAAAAAGGGAAGCGGCTTGACCTGATGTTTACGCATGATACACATTCCCATATAAACAGTTTTTCCACGGTTGTTGACGGAAAAAATGTGACAGTCGGCGGCTTTGCCCGGATGAAAACACTGATAAATGAACAGAAAGAAAAAAATCCGGATACCCTCATCGTCGATGCAGGTGATTTTTCAATGGGGACGCTGGTGCAGACGGTCTATGAGCAGGAGGCGGCCGAACTACGCATGCTCGGCGAGATTGGCTGCGACGTCACAACGCTGGGAAACCATGAGTTTGATTACCGCTCCGGCGGACTGGCGGACATGTTAAAGCGTGCGAAGGAGTCCGAAGATCCCGTGCCGGAGCTTGTCGTCTGCAATGTGGACTGGGAAGCCATGGAGAAGGCGGGAATGAGCGGGGGACAGACGCTGATCGCAGACGCATTTGATACATATGGTGTAAAAGATTATGTTGTCCTTACAAAAGGAGACGTGGACATTGCTGTGCTGGGGGTTTTTGGGATTGATTCGCTGGCCTGCGCCCCCACATGTGAGTTGTTGTTCAAAGACCCGGTGGAGGCGGTTAAGGAAACGGTGGAGGAGATCGGGGCGGCGGAAGACGTTGACATGATTGTCTGTGTATCGCACGGCGGAACCTGGGAAGATGAGAGCAAATCCGAAGATGAGAAGCTGGCGAAGCATGTTCCGGAGCTGGATCTGATTGTCAGCGGGCATACGCATACGGAGCTTATGGAACCGATTGTCCACGGAAATACGTCGATCGTCTCGGCGGGAGAGTATGGAAAGCGGCTGGGGTCGCTGTCCATGGAGCAGGAAGCCGGCGGCCGGTGGAAGATCACGGAATACGAACTGCTTGCGGTTTCGGAGGACATTGTGGCCGACATAAAAGCGCAGGAAAAGGCGGACGCCTTTCTGGATGCGGTAGATACCGGCTATCTGTCGTCATTTGGTTATACCAGAAATCAGGTTCTTGCCAGAAACCAGGTTGCATTCGCTACGGTTGAAGATCTGCAGACGGAGCATACGGAGCAGAATCTTGGAGACATTATATCCGACGCTTATGCCTATGCGGTGAAGGAATCGCCCGATTTTGACGGCGTGTGGGTGGACCTGACGGTGGTTCCCAGCGGAACGGTGCGCGATACCTACACGAAGGGTGACATCACGGTTGAGGGGGTGTATAATTCTTTTTCACTGGGAACAGGTCCGGACGGAGTGCCGGGATATCCGCTGATCAGCGTCTGGCTGACGGGCAGAGAGCTCAGGACAGCGGCCGAGATTGATGCTTCTGTTTCTGATTTTATGCCGACGGCCCGGCTTTATATCAGTGGCCTGCACTTTAACTATAACCCGAACCGTCTGATTTTAAACAAGGTAACGGATCTGTATCTGGTCGATCCGGAAGGCAAACGTGTGGAAATCGAGGATCAGAAGCTGTACCGGGTTGTGGCGGATCTCTACAGCGGACAGATGCTGAGCGCCGTCACGGATATGTCTTACGGGCTGCTTTCCATTGTGCCAAAGCATGCGGACGGGACTCCGATCGAGGATTTTGAAGACGCTATTATATATGAGGGGGAAAAAGAATTGAAGGCGTGGGATGCCATCGCGCGGTATATGGCGTCATTTCCGGATGGGGACGGGGACGGTGTTCCCGATGTGCCGGAGTATTACAACGCACTGCATGACAGAAAAGTGGTGGAAGAGGGCCGCAGCCTGGGCGAGCTTTTGAAAAATCCCAGCAGATATGCGGTTATGCTGGTCCTTATCGTGCTGGTCTTCATTTTTCTGGTTGTCTTACTGACGGTTCTGGTGATAAAATTGATAAGACGCATGAAAAAGAAAAACGCCAATAGAATAGGAATAAGATAGACAAAGAGAATACGGGAGAGAGAGAATGAGCGCACAGGATAAGACGGAACAGGTTTTACGGGAAATTCACATCCTGCTTTCCAGGAGTGAAGTTTATGGAGAAAATATAAACCGGGTGATCGTGGATAAAAAGGAGATGTCGGACCTGCTTGCCCGTCTGAGCGCATCTATTTACATGCTGATGGACGAATATGAGCTGACGCAGCAGAGCCGGGACGCCGCGGACAGAGAAGCGCGCAAACGTGGGGAGGAGATCGTCTGGGACGCCAGCCGCAAGGCGGAGGATGTATATGCCGCTTCCGTACTTTACACGGATGAGGCGCTCTGCCGGGTGCAGGATATCATGCAGGAAGCCGCGGAGTCATTGAAGTCTGTCTATGAAAAAATGAGCGACGAAATGAAAAAAGAGCGGGATATTGTGCGCCGTGATCAGTCTGAGCTGAAAAGCCATCTGCAGGATCTGGTGGACACCGAGAAATATTTAAAGCTCATCGAAGATCGGAACAAGGTGATCAAAAAAGAGAAAGAGCGGGAGAAGGAAAAGGAAAGGGAGAGGGAAATGGCCCGGGAGACGGAGAGGGCGCGCGCCCGCGGAGAAAAGGAGGCGAAATCCAAAGGAACGCAGCCTTCGGAATCCCCGCAGCCGCCGGCTTCGCCGTCCGCGGAAGACGTGCGGTCCGGGCAGCCTTCGCCGCCGAAAGAGGAGGGGGAGGAAAAACAGGAAGATGCGGAAAAAAAAGAGTCTGCGCAGGGAACGCAGCTTTCGGCGGAGAAGTCGGATTTTAAGATCGTGAAGCCGGAGATCAAGGTAAATCCTGCGTATTTTGATAAAGTCGGGATCCCGATGGAAGAGGCGATTTCCGGAATCGGAGCGGACGAAGAAGATTCGGCAGAGAAGCAGATTACGCCGGAGATCAGGGTGAACCTGGACGCGGAATATTTCCGCTGGAAGCAGGAGGCAGGAGAGGATCTGGCAATGGAAAAGAAAGTTGAGAAGCATTCCCTGTTTGGAAAGCTGCTCCGATAAAAGCCTGGTAATAAAAACAGCAGAGGCCACATGACTGTGGAATCCTCTGCTGTTTTTATGTACGCGGAAGTCCGGCGGAAATAGCAATAAAATCACGCATACCTGCCAGGAATAAATATGATATAAAAATTCTGTGATTTCAAGAAAAATGTGTCGATAAGAAAGAGAAAAAACCTACGACTATCAATTGTAAAAAAACGGGCGGAATGGTAGAATATCCTTGAATTAGTGCAGTTTTTTTGAGGGCAGGTATAAAAGATGGGGAAAAATTCAAGGGAAAAGAGTCTTAGAAAACGAGAAAAAAAGGTAGAAATTTGTCGAAAGCTGGCGAAATATGAGAGGATGTACGTGGTCAGCGGCGGTCCGGCTGATATTCTGCGGTATTTTACGATGACGCTTATAGCGCCGGGGGCTTATTGGTGCTTTGTTTTCGGGATACCGAAAGATTGGCGCTGGATCCTGATTTTTTATCTGGCGTTTGATCTGTTTTATACGCTTTCATGGTTCAGACGCATTTTGTCCCGGAAGAAATGGGATGAGGAGCCTCCGCTGGAAGAGGGGGGAGAGAGCCTGGAGAGTATTCTGAAAAAAATAGAAGAGTTGTCTGATGAGACGCCGATTGCATACGGGTATACGGATGATGAGAATGGAGAATGGACAGATTTATTTCATAGATAGACATGTTTTTGTAAAAGCTTTATAATAGTCTCTGGCGAATATGTGAATAAGGAAGGAGAAAGAAAGCAACACGATATGTTATTTAATTCCATTGAATTTATCCTCTTTTTTCCGGTCGTTGTACTGGGCTATTTTCTGATACCGGCAAAGCTTCAGCCGACCTGGCTTTTGCTGGCGAGTTACTTTTTTTATATGAGCTGGAATCCGAAATATGCGCTGCTGATGCTGTTTTCCACAACTGTCACATGGCTGTGCGGACGTGTTCTGCAATCCATTAAGGGGCGGGACATGGATGCGGGCGCCCGCAGGCGCAGGATGAAGTGGTGTGTGGCGGTGGGAGCTGCGCTTAATCTGGCTGTTCTGTTTTATTTCAAATACTTTAATTTTGCAATCGAGAATGTCAATAAGGTTTTGTCGTTTGTGCATGTGGACAGGCAGTTTTCGACGTATGATATGATTCTGCCGGTTGGCATCTCTTTTTTTACGTTTCAGGCGCTGGGTTATACGATCGACGTGTACCGGGGAGAGATTGATGCGGAGAAAAATTTCCTGAGATATGCGCTGTTTGTATCGTTCTTTCCGCAGCTTGTCGCCGGACCGATCGAGCGATCGAAGAATCTTCTGGGGCAGGTCGGGGAAACACACCGGTTTGATTATGAGAATTTGCGCGACGGCGTGTATCTGATGCTGTGGGGATATTTTCTGAAAATGGTGCTGGCAGACCGCATTGCGCTGTTTGTGGATACCGTATATGGGAATATGAGAACATATTCGGGGGTGTATCTGGCCGTTGCCACAATTTTGTTCGCCTTTCAGATTTACTGTGATTTTGCGGGATATTCTACCATCGCGATGGGAGCGGCAAAGATCATGGGATTCAGGCTGATGGAAAACTTCAGATCGCCATATTTCGCGGAAAGCGTTGCCGGATTCTGGCAG
>CANDFU010000120.1 GCA_947384095.1 uncultured Roseburia sp.
CGTTGCTTCCGGGAAAAGTGTTATAAACGGAGGAGTAACGTATGGGGCCGGAAATGACGTAACCTGTGATAAGGCACTTCGGCAGGCGATGAACTATGCTCTCGATCGTGATGCAATGATCGAAAATGTGCTGAATGGATATGGGAAACCGGCGTACAGTGTTTCGGACGGAATGCCCTGGTCCAGCCGGGAAATGATTGTGCCGTATGATATGGAAAAAGCAGAAAAGCTTCTTGCGGATGCGGGCTGGATTGACAGCGACGGGGACAATGTCAGGGAAAAAAACGGGGTGAAGGCAGAGTTTACTGTTTATTATTCTGCGTCGGATTCCGTGCGCCAGGGGCTTACGGCAGAGTTTTCGAATCAGATGAAAGAGATCGGGATCAATGTACAGTATCAAGGGCTTGGAAACTGGGATGAACTCTATGCAAAGATGTATTCGGACCCCATCCTGTGGGGGTGGGGCTCCAATTCACCGATTGAAAATAATCAGCTCTATCACACCGGCGGCGTGAGCAATTTTACCGGTTATTCAGACGAAGAGACAGACCGGCTGCTGGAGGCGGCTCTGGCAGCCGCGGATACGGATGAAGCGAATAAATTGTGGCAGAAGGCACAGACGGATATCGGGCCGGAGTCAGAGGCGCTATGGGTATGGCTTGCAAATGTGGATCATCTGTATTTTGTGAGAGAAGGGCTTGCGGTGGCGGAGCAGAAACGCCATCCGCACGGACATGGCTGGTCCGTCGTCAACAATGTAGATCAATGGAGCTGGGAACGGTGACGTGGGGTATGCAATGGTTAAACTTTTTATCAAAAATCTGACAAAGGCGTGTACGCTCCTGATTGCAGGGAGCATAGCGGCGTTTGCGCTCGTTTCGCTGTCTCCGATTGACCCGGTGCAGGCCAATATCGGGACTACGGCATATCTTGGGATGTCCGCGGAAAAAAAGGCACAGATGGAATCGTATTGGGGAAAAAATATCCCTCCGGTTGAGCGCTATTTAAACTGGGCCGGTGATTTCCTTCGGGGGGATATGGGGATGTCGTTGAAATATAATCGTCCGGTATCCGAGGTTGTTTTCGAGAAGTTCGGGAATTCTGTTATACTCATGGGGATTTCATGGATGATTTCGGGGCTTCTTGGATTTATTCTCGGGATGGCGGCGGGATATTATCATGGCAGATGGCCCGATAAGCTGATCGGGGGCGGCGCTTTGCTGCTGGCGTCGACGCCGGCTTTCTGGCTGGGAATGCTTTTACTGATGATATTTGCGGTCCGGCTTGGATGGCTGCCGTTTGGAATGCATATCCCGGTCGGAGTCCGGCGGGAAGAAGTGGGATTTCTGGATCAGATTTCTCATATGATACTTCCTGCACTGACGCTGAGTCTCTCCGGTGCGTCCGCCGTCACACTGCACACGAGAGAAAAAATGATTGATATTATGGAGAGTGAATATGTGCTGTTTGCACGGGCGCGTGGAGACAGCGGCATGGAAATTGTAAAGCGGCATGCCCTGCGGAATATTCTGCTGCCCGCAATCACCCTGCAGTTCTCGTCTGTCGGCGAGATTTTTGGCGGCTCCGTGCTGGTGGAACAGGTGTTTTCCTATCCGGGGCTTGGACAGGCAGCCGTCGACGCCGGTCTGGGCGGCGATGTCGCTTTACTGCTTGCGATAACGGTTGCCAGCACACTGCTTGTTTTTGTGGGAAATCTCACAGCAGATTTTCTCTATGGAATGATAGACCCGGGGATCAGACGGGGAACGGTTTCCGGCGGCATCTATCGCCGCCGGTGACGTTTTACAGAATGCGTTATCCTGCGCCGGAATGAAATCTGGAAGTGTGCTGATTGCCAGGAATCACTGCAGCGCAGACACCATCCGTATATCTCACACAGATTTACCAGCCTTTCAGGGCGGATATGTTATAGTGTGATAGTTTTTCTTCAAAGTGTTCGGGGTTTTTCTTCCATTGATACGGGGATATGCCAAGTATTTTTTTAAAGTCCCGGTTAAAGGTGGAAACGGTTCCAAAGCCGGCTTTTATCGCAATATCTTTCATGCTGTCGGAAGAATTGCGCAGCATGCTGCAGGCATTCTGTACCCGTATTGTGTTGAGGTAATCAAGGGGCGTCATATTTGTGGCCGCCTTGAATACTCTGCGGAAGTTTGTCTCGCTCATATTGCAGATTTTTGCGAGGTCTTCGATTTTGATCGGATCCATATACTGTCGTTCCATATAATAGAGTGCCGGAAGAATCTGGTCTCCGGAGGCATCCAGTTTCTTTATTTCCTGAAGGCTCTGTCTGGGGCTGAGGCGTGCGATCAGGAGCACCAGTGATGCGAGCTGGTGTCTGACGCATTCCTGGTAAAATTCCTTTTTCTGCTCTATCAGCTCTAAAATGGTGTCTGCTGTTTTTGCGATTGTCTCGTCTGCTCCGGGAGTCAGCAGAAATGCATTGTGATTCACCCGCTGCAGCACCTGGGTGCGGCGGGCCTGGTTTCCCGGGTACAATTCCTGGAGCATGTGCTCCGGCTCAAAAAAAAGATACTCCCAGCGGCTTAAAGTGCCTTTGTCGCTGATCGTGGTGTGGGGATAATTGTGTGGTATGACGGAGATCATTCCGGGACCGTACCGCAGTTTTCTTTCGTCGAGAATCAGGATTCCTTCGCCTTCCCTGCAGTATCCGAGTTCCATCAGATTATGAAAATGTAGTGTGTCTGTCCCCTCTCCGTAATGGCGCCTCCAGGCGTCCCCGTACAGCGCCAGCACGTTTTCACTTCCCGGTCTCTCGTAAAATCGCAGTTCCAGCCGGTCTTTCTTTTTTCTTCCCATTTGCTTCCCTCTGTCCTGTTTTCACAGATATTTCATGGATTTCTTTGGATACTGCTATCTATGATAACATTCTTTTAAAGTGCTGTCATATTTTTTATTGATTTTACCTGTTTTTTCACAATAAATGTAAAAACAACTTGACAAAAGAAAAAGGAAGTCCTATAATTCCTATTAAAATACTAGGAATATAAAGAGGAAGGACAATATGAGTAAAATTGTAGAAAGTGCGCTGGAGCTGATCGGGGGAACCCCGATACTGAAACTGAATCGTTTTACGCAGAAGGCGGGAATATGCGATGCCGTAATTCTTGCGAAGCTGGAGTATCTGAATCCGGCCGGGTCGGTGAAAGACCGCATCGCGCGGGCCATGATTGAGGATGCGGAAGAGAAGGGGATTTTAAAACCGGGGGCGACGATTATCGAGCCGACTTCGGGAAATACGGGAATCGGGCTTGCGGCAGTTGCGGCGGCAAAAGGATACCGGGCGGTGCTGACATTGCCGGATACGATGAGCGTTGAGCGCCGGACCCTTCTTGCGGCTTATGGTGCCAGACTGGTGCTGACCGAGGGAGCGGAGGGTATGAAAGGCGCCATTGCAAAGGCAAAGGAGTTAAAAGAGACGATCCCCGGCGCGGTAATTCTGGGCCAGTTTGAAAATCCGGCCAATCCTGCGGCGCACAGGGCAGCCACCGGCCCGGAAATCTGGGAGCAGACAGAGGGAAAAATTGATATCTTTGTCGCGGGCGTCGGCACGGGCGGTACGATTACTGGCGTGGGAGGCTATCTGAAGGAACAGAATCCGGATATCAGAGTCGTGGCGGTGGAGCCGGCGTCAAGCCCGGTCCTGTCAAAAGGGTCTGCGGGGGCGCACAAGATTCAGGGGATTGGCGCCGGGTTTGTGCCGGAAGTGCTGGACACGAAGGTTTATGACGAAGTAATTACGATCGAAAATGACGAGGCGTTTGCGCAGGGAAAGGCGTTTGCCGTGAGCGAGGGGATCCTGGCAGGCATTTCGTCCGGCGCGGCGCTGGCAGCGGCAGCCGTACTCGCAAAGAGGCCGGAGAATAAGGGGAAAACGATTGTGGCGCTTCTGCCGGATTCCGGCGACCGGTATCTGTCCACACCGCTGTTTGCAGAACATTAATGGATTGCCATATACCATTTCTGGTGGTACAATAATTCCGGAAGCGTGCGGCTGCAGAACAGTCTTGTGCAAAACGCTTCCGGAATGGAGGAAAAAGATGAACGTACAGATGGGAAATGTTGTACCGGACGGTTTTGTGTTTGAGAGAGAGCAGAATGTGATGCACGGAGCCTGCAACGGCATTGCACTGCTGATCATTCCGGTGATGGCGGAAGATCAGTTCCGGATACAACTGCATGCGGATGTGGAGAGGAGCGGCGGCAAAGAGCGGCTTCTGGAATATTTAGGAATGCTGCAGCAGAGACACTCTTTTATACAGTATGCGGGATATAACGGGATGAATATGGTTTCTGTTCATGTTGCGTCCCGGGAGCAGGAGGATAAGGAAAATCTCACGATCGTGATATCCGAGCTCACTGAAAAGTGTGCGGAATTTGGATTACATAACTGTTGTACACGCTGTAAAAATGTGTCGCTTCTGCGTGCGGCGACGGTGGACGGGGCGCCTGCCCTGCTGTGTGCCGGCTGTCTTTCACAGATGACGGAGGGGGCAAAGAAAAAGGAAAATGTTCTGCTCGGTCTCATTGGGGCCGTTTTTGGCGTTCTGCTTGGCACAGTCCTGTGGGTTCTCATCGGCCAGGCCGGGTTTATCGCCGGAATCGCAGGTTATGCGATCGTCTTCTGCGGTATGAAAGGGTATGAGCTGCTCGGGAAGAATCTGTCAAAGGCAGGAATTGTTATCTGTGTCCTGCTCTCCTGTCTGATGATCGCCGGGGCGGAGTTTGTCTCGCTGGGAATTGTCATTTTCAGGGAGCTGGGCGATATGTATGGCCTTACGCTGGGAGATTCTTTTGCACTCGTCCCGGCGTTTTTACAGGAATCAGAAGTGGTTGGCGAGGTGGCAAAGGATCTGGTGATCGGCTATGCGCTTGCGATCTGGGCAAGCTATGCTTCCGTAAAGAGCCGCTGGAAGCAGGTTGACCAGGAGGCGAAGCCTCATGATGTCGTTTCATTTTAGGCCGGGAGGGCGATGATGTTCTGGAATGCAAAAGGCGGATGTGTCGGCATCGGCGAAACCGATATGGATTATGTCTCTTTCGGGACGGGGAAAAAGGTTCTGGTGATGCTCCCCGGCCTGGGGGACGGACTGACCACCGTAAAAGGGATGGCGATGGCCATGGCGTTTTCATACCGGATGTATGCCAAAGACTATAAAGTATATGTTTTCAGCAGGAAAAACTATCTGGAAGAAGGGTATACTACGCGTGATATGGCGGCGGATCAGGCACAGGCGATGAAAGCCCTCGGCATATCGGGGGCGAATGTGCTTGGAATTTCGCAGGGCGGGATGATCGCGCAGTATCTGGCCATCGATTATCCGGAAATGGTTGGCAGGCTGATACTGGCGGTCACGCTGGCAAAACAGAATGAAATCATACAGGCCGTTGTGGCAGGCTGGATTGCGTCTGCGAGGCAGGGCGACTATAAAGCCCTGCTCGTCGACACTGCGGAAAGGTCGTATTCGGAAAAGTATCTGAAAAAATACCGTCGGTTCTATCCGTTTCTCGGAAAAATCGGAAGGCCGAAGGATTTTACGCGGTTTCTGATACAGGCGGAATCCTGCATGAAGCATGATGCATATGACGGGCTGGAGCGGATTGCCTGTCCGGTGCTGGTGATCGGCGGCGACAGCGATAAAATTGTCGGCGGGGAGGCAGCGGCCGAACTGGCAGGGCGCATCAGGAACAGCAGGCTGCTGGTGTATGACGGGCTGGGGCATGGCGCATATGAGGAGGCAGCGGATTTTCATGAAAAGATTATGGGATGGATAGAGTAAACCGGTCCCGTGCCCCGAATTAATGAAGCTATTCGGCTCCCGCCACTTTTTTTGGATACCATTTCTGAAACCATGCGGTAAAAATCCCCATCAGAATCGGCACAACGGAGTTGACGGCGCCCGTATAGGGCCGCATTTCAGTACCCATAAGAGCGTAAGTCCAGACGGGCGTCAGCAGATATAAAAATCCCCATAAGAATGTCAGAATCCGGTTTGTTTTTAGAAAAAGCGGATTTTTTAATGCTT
>CANDFU010000121.1 GCA_947384095.1 uncultured Roseburia sp.
CCTATGAATCGGTCGTTTCCTATCAGCCCGCCGGGATATACCAGACAACGGGGGTAGAGGGGCAGGAAACGGATGAGTCTGACTGAGGTTTCAGTAAATATACCGGCCGATCATATCGCCAATGTGTTCGGCCAGTTTGACGCTTATATCAAAAAAATAGAGCGCACGCTTAAGGTGACGGTGATTGTCCGCGGCGAAAGCGTAAAGTTTATCGGGACAGAGCCGCAGGTTAAGAGTGCGTCCAACGTATTTATGCAGCTTCTGGAATTGTCGAAAAGGGGCAATGTGATTACGGAACAGAATGTCAGTTATGCGCTGGCGCTGGCTCTGGAAGAAAAAGAATCCGCCATTACGGTGATTGACGAGGACTGTATCTGCCATACCATAAACGGCCGGCCGGTAAAGCCAAAGACGCTCGGTCAGAAAAGTTATGTGGACGCGATACGGGAGAAGATGATTGTGTTCGGTATCGGTCCGGCCGGAACCGGAAAGACGTATCTGGCGATGGCGATGGCGATCACGGCCTTTAAAAACGAGGATGTGGGCAGGATTATTCTGACGCGCCCGGCGATTGAGGCGGGAGAGAAACTGGGATTTCTTCCCGGCGATTTACAGAGCAAAGTGGATCCCTATCTCAGGCCTCTCTATGACGCGCTTCACCAGATAATGGGAGCCGAGAGTTTTCAGAAAAATATGGAAAAAGGGCTGATTGAGGTCGCCCCTCTGGCTTATATGCGCGGCCGGACGCTTGACAATGCATTTATTATCCTGGACGAGGCGCAGAATACGACTCCGGCGCAGATGAAGATGTTTTTAACGCGCATCGGTTTCGGGTCCAAGGCGGTGATCACCGGCGATGCGACACAGAAAGATCTTGCGCCGGGGGTATCTTCCGGCCTTGATGTGGCGCTTAAGGTGCTTTCGAAAGTGGAGGAGATCGGCATCTGTGAGCTGACGAGTCTGGATGTCGTGCGTCATCCGCTCGTGCAGAAGATCGTGAAAGCTTATGAGGATTATGAGAACCGCGGCAAGGCGGGCAGCGGCGCGCGCAGAGGGACATCCCGGGGGAGAAGACAGGAGACAAGGAGAACATGAAAGAACGTTTTGTCGCAAAGCGAGTGATAAATATAGTGCTGTTGTTTCTGATCACTGTGGGCTTTACGGCCGGTCTGTGCCGGATCCGGGATCTTTTTCTGGACGAGGTGATCGCATATCTGATTCCTGCCCTGGTTTTTTTCGTATTGTTTGTCTATGTGCTGGAGGGAGAGCGGACAGAAAAAAAGCTCTCGAAAAACCGGCAGACGGATTACCGGAAGGTTGTGGCGGGATATTTTATCTGCGCCCTGGTTATTCTGCTCTCGGTGAATCTGCCGGAGTTTTTAAAACCGGTGATTCTGGCGGCGCTTGTGATGACGGCGCTTTCCTCACGGGTTGCGGCCGTCTGTGCCGTTTCCTTTTTAAGCGCCATGATGTGCCTTTCGTGTGCCTGTAGTATGGCGGAGATGGTATTGTACGGTCTGATGATTCTCTTTGGCTGTATGCTGGAGATGACGGCTGAGCGCTATCACTGCCGTTACCTGTGCGGAGCCGTTATTTTTTCGCTTTCGGTCATGATGCCGGCTGTGTTTTATTATCTGGCTTACCGCGAGGTGAAGTACAGCCTTTTTCTGTACGGCGCGCTGGAGGGGGCGGCCGTGGATGTGTTTTTGTTTCTGGTGGTCGGTCAGCTTGCAGCGGCGAAAGACGCAGAGGTTCTGGATTTTTTTGCGGATATTCTCGACGAGTCCTATCCGCTGGCCAGGGAGCTTTTGAAATTCTCGGGAACGGAATACCGGCATGCCGTGCGTGTTTCGCGTGCGTCCGGGAAATGTGCCGTGCTGGTGAACGCCGATCAGAATGTGTGTGCGGCGGCAGGTTTTTATTACCGGATCGGGATTATAGAGGGAGAACCTCTGGTTGAGAGCGGGATACGCATTGCGCAGAAGGAATGCTTCCCGGAAGAGGTAATTCGCGTGATCAGTGAATACAACGGGGAGCTGCAACTTCCCACGACGGTGGAATCTGCGATCGTACATATGGTGGACGGGCTTATCAAAAAGCTTGAGGTGCTGGATGGGCAGACAATGTCGAGTGAGTGGAATCAGGATATGGTGATTTACCAGACGTTAAATGATTTTTCCACGATGGGAATGTATGATAAGTCGGGTCTTAGCATGAATATGTTTTTAAAAATAAGAGAATATCTTGTAAAAGAGGAGAGGCTGCTGATATGAGTCTTACGATAGAAAAGGAAAAAGACATATCGTTTTCATTTGAGTATGAGGCGCTGGCGGAGCAGGTAGTGGAGTTTGCGATCGAACATGAGGGATTTCCTTATAATGCGGAGGTGAACCTGACGCTGACGGACGACGAGGGGATCAGAGAGTACAACCGTACTTACCGCGGGATTGACACGCCGACAGACGTCCTGTCGTTTCCCTTGATTTCTTATGAGAAGGCAGGGGAGTTTTTAGGACTGGAGCAGGATTATCAGGATAATTTTAATCCCGACACAGGGGAGATCATGCTGGGAGACATCGTTATTTCCGCGGAACGCGTAAAGGCGCAGGCCGTATCTTACGGACACAGTGAAAGGCGGGAATTTGCGTTTCTGATCGTGCACAGCATGCTGCATCTCTTCGGCTATGATCATGAGACGGGGGAGGAGGCGGCAGCGATGGAGGCAAAGCAGGATGAAATTCTGAATGCGCTGCGCATTTTCCGGACCGAGGAAAAGATTCTTATGTGAGCAGAACCGGGTTGAGGAAGTTTTATGGGAAATAAGAGAAAGAAAAAGAAGAGCGGCACAAGTTTTCTGGTGCAGGGGTCCATTCTCGCGGCGGCTTCCCTGATCAGCCGGATTATCGGGCTGATTTACCGGATTCCGCTGACCGGAATTATCGGAGACACTGGAAACAATTATTATGGGAGCGCTTACAAAATATATAATATATTGCTGATTATCTCGTCTTACAGCCTGCCGCTTGCCGTCTCAAAGCTGGTCTCGGCGAATATCTCCCAGGGGAGACGCAGAAATGTCTACCGGATTTTAAAATGCGCGCTGCTGTTCGGCGCGGTATCCGGTTCCGCTGCTGCTGCGGTACTCTTTTTTGGCGCGGATTTTATCACAAATACGATGATGCGCACGCCGCTGAGTATTTTTGCGGTGGAGACGCTTGTCCCAGTGCTCGTCATTGTCGCTGTCCTGGGTGTGATGCGCGGGTTTTATCAGGGACTTGGGACGATGATGCCCAGCGCGGTTTCGCAGATTTTAGAGCAGATCGCAAACGCCGTTGTCAGCGTGTGGGCGGCGTATGTGCTCTTTTCTTATGGCGCAAAGGCAGGGCGGCTCCTTGGAAATGAGGAGAATTATGCGGCGGCCTACGGTGCGGCGGGGGGGACGATCGGCACGGGGGCCGGAGCGCTGGTTGCGCTTTTGTTTTCCACTTTTGTACTTGTTCTTTTCCTAAAGAAATTTAAGCAGACGATGAAAAAGGAACGCCGGTCCAATGTGGATTCTTACGGCTCGATCATGAAGGTACTGATCGCAACCATCGTCCCGGTATTGCTCAGCAGCACGATTTACAACTGTAACGCGCTGATTGACGAGGCGGTTTTTAAGAATATCTCGGTGTTTCAGGGATACGCCGAGCAGGAATACGGTGTGTGGAACGGTATTTATTCCGGAAAATACCAGGTGCTGATTAACGTGCCGATTTCCATCGCGTCCGCCCTGGCGGCGTCTTCGGTTCCGGCGCTTACCGCCGCATATGCGGCGGGGAAGAAAAAAGAAGCAAAGCATCAGATTGCGACGGCGACCCGGTTTATCATGGTGATTGCATTCCCGTGTACCGTGGGAATGGGGGTGCTTGCCTCCCCGATTCTCCAGATGCTGTTTAAGGATTCGTCCGAAATGGCCGCGAACATGATGATGAGCGGAGCCGCGGCGATTTTGTTTTTTTCACTCTCAACGCTCTCAAACGGTCTGCTGCAGGGGATGAACCGCATGAAAGAGCCGATTAAAAATGCCATCATCGCGCTGGTCCTTCATCTGTTGATTCTTGTTGCGCTGATGCTGGGGCTTAAGTTAAATATCTATGCCGTCGTTATCGCCAACTGTGCGTTCGGTTTTATCATGTGTGTGTTAAACGCCCGTTCGATCCGCAGATTCAGCGGATACCGGCAGGAGGTGAAGCGGACGTTTCTGGTGCCGGCCATCGCCTCGGCGGGGATGGGGATTGTCGTCTGGCTCGCCTATCAGCTGTTTTTGTACCTGTTCCGCGTGAACATGGCCGCGGTGCTCTTATCCATCCTGATCGGTGCCATTGTGTATGCGGTGCTTCTTCTTCTCTTAAAAGGGCTCAGGGAGGAGGAAATTGTGCGTTTCCCCAAAGGAAGGGCGCTTGCGGCGCTGGCAAGGAAGCTGCATCTTCTTCCCTGATTTTGTATAAAATGAAAAAAATGGCAGATACTTATTGTTAACAGGAAGACCTGGCGGAATATGTTATGGGAGGCCGGAATGAAAAAAACAATAAGTATCTGCCTTTTTGCGGTATCGGTGCTGCTCTGTGTCGTCTGTCTGATTCGCCTGTACGGGGCGAAAGACACAGAGCAGGGAGAGATGCGGTACAAAGAGACGCGGATTCTGATAGAGACGGAGACGAAAGAGCCGGAGGAGCTGGCGGAGAGTATGAGTATCGCAGAACCGTACGCCTATCTGATCAGAGAAAAGGACGGTTTTCTCGCCGTGTACGGCGGTGACGGGGAAACATTTCTGTTTGAGACGAATATAAGGATGGGAAGCCTTTCTCCTGTGTTACAGGAAAAGGCGGCCGCGGGCATCCCGGTAATGGATGAGAAAGAACTGTATGATTTTCTGGAGAGTTATTCCAGCTGAGTTAAGGACTGCCGTGCGCAGTCCTTTTGACATGCGGCCCGCAGAGTGCCGGCCGTAAAAGCAGAAACAGCAGAGAGCGTGGTGTGTGCATGCGCCGGAGGCTCTTAAAAACTCTCTTTCATTCATAAAGGAGCCGAAAACAGCGGAATGGGAGTTTCCGGAAAGTGATACGCTACGAATTTAGGATGTTGACAGATATAGTAAGTTATTTTATAATAATGAGTAAAAAGTACTATATTGCAAAGGAGGAAAAACATGAAGAAACTTGTCAGGAAATTGTCAGGACTTTGTCTGGCGGCATGTCTGGCGATAACGGCAGTGCCTCCGGTACCGGGACTGGCGGCAGAGGGGAGTGAAAATACCTCCGTTTTACAGGCCGTCCAGCCGATGGAAGCGACGGAGGAGCCCGGGGCGGAACCAGAAAACGGGCAGAGGACCGGGGGGAAACAGGAAGCCGGCGATCTTGGTGAGCTGTTTACAGCCACGGAGACGCCGGAAGGGACACAGCCGGCGGAGACGGAAGAGACACAGCCGGCGGAGGATGAGCAGCCGGTTGTTGAAATCGAGGGGGAAGAGAGTGCGCGCAGCGAAAAGGCACAGGAGGACGGCGTTATGGCGCTGTCATACGACATCAATCATCCGGTTATTGAGAAATTTGAGTTCCTGGAAAACGGACAGGCGCTGACAAAAAATGATACATTGCATTTTAAGGTCTGGGCATACGATGCAGACAGCGGAATTGAATCTGTTCAGATTGTGATCTCATCAAATGCTACCACATATGTAACGTGCACGAAAGCAGAAGAGAGAAATCTGTATGTTGGAACGCTTTCCTGCGACAGGCTTCGTGGAACTAATTTTTTTATTTCCTGCATACGCGTGGTGGACCGGGCCGGAAATAAAATGGATGCGGATGTCAGAGACGAGAAAGGGCAGTATATATACAGATTTACAGCGGACTGTGGTACAACTACACCGACTAAGCCATCGGTAGGAAGTGTTTCTATTTCCAATGTGCAGATGCGTGAAAATGATTTGGACGGCGATGGAAAGCTGGGAATAGGTGACACGGTGACATATATGGCTGATGTTGTCTTTAAAGATACATCGTTTAGATCCGCGACTATG
>CANDFU010000122.1 GCA_947384095.1 uncultured Roseburia sp.
ATCAACAGAGCCATGATCTTCTTTGTCTTCATAAATACGACCTCCTTAGATTGTTTTGGACGTTACCGTTTTCGTTATCGATATCGGTAACATTATCGGTATCGTTACCGTTAACGATATACTAGCACATTAACAATTTGAATGCAATACCCTTTTTCATTGCGGCGGAGATTTGTTAAATAGTGACGATTTCTCTTGTCCCGTTTTATGCAATCTGCCAAATCATGTTGAGCAGAGAATCCTGGTAAGCAAAAAGGCCCCGGTACATCCTTAAAATGTACCGGAACCTTTTTATCCCGTCCTGTTGCAATCAGCTTTCATCCCCGGCGGTGCGCCGTGTCGGCGGCGCATGCCGGTTTACGCTTCCGTCTCACATGTCTTTAACAGCGCCAGCAGCGCTTCTTTGCTCTGGAGCCCTACTGCCTTCGTCCGAAACTGTCCGAGATGCATGACCACAAGCGTCGGAATGCTCATCACCTGGTATTTCAGCGCAAGCGCCGATTCCTCATCCACATTGACTTTGCAGAACTTTACTTTTCCGTCCAGCTCGCCGGCAAGCTCGTCGATCACCGGAGACTGCATCCGGCACGGGCCGCACCACTCGGCCCAGAAATCGATCAGAACCGGTATTTTGCACGCGAGCACCTCCTGTTCAAAGTTGTCGTTTGTGACGGTAACAACTGCCATATCCATTTCCTCCTTTTTTCGTTTTATTCTCTCCCAAATTCCGAGAGCACAAGCCCTTTATTGCGGTCTAAAACCATGCCGACGCTCCACGCGTTGACAAATAAAAGCAACGGCCTTCCCTTCAGATCCTGTATCTTTCTCATATCCGACGTTCCGATAAGCCGGTCCATATCGACATCCGGATTTTCAATCCACCGGATATGTTCGTACGGCAGATTGTCCATGCGGATCCCGACGTTATATTCATTTTCCAGACGGTATTTTAAGACGTCGAACTGAAGCACGCCGACGACGCCGACAATCACTTCTTCCATCCCCATATTGTATTCCTGAAAAATCTGGATCGCACCCTCCTGCGCAATCTGCTGCATACCCTTCATAAACTGCTTCCGCTTCATCGTATCCACCTGGCGCACTCTCGCAAAGTGCTCCGGCGCAAACGTCGGTATCCCTTCAAACTGAAACGGCTTTGCCGTCGTGATCGTATCCCCGATGGAAAAAATACCGGGATCAAAGACGCCGATAATGTCCCCCGCATACGCCTCCTCGACGATGTGCCGCTCCTGCGCCATCATCTGCTGCGGCTGGGAGAGCTTGATTTTCTTATTGCCGCCCTGCACATGCACGACCTCCATGCCCGCCGTGAATTTCCCGGAACAGATGCGCATAAACGCAATGCGGTCGCGGTGCGCCCGGTTCATGTTCGCCTGGATTTTAAAAACAAACGCCGAAAAATCTGCGTCAAACGGATCAACCGTCCCGATATCGGCCTTTCTGGGAAGCGGGGCGTTGGTCATGGAAAGGAAATGCTGCAAAAAGGTCTCCACACCAAAATTTGTCAGCGCAGAACCGAAAAATACCGGGGATAACTCTCCTTTCTCCACGAGTCCCAGGTCAAATTCCGCGCTCGCACCGTCCAAAAGCTCGATCTCTTCGATCAGCTTTTCCTTCGCCTCCTGTCCGATCTCCGCGTCCAGCGCCGGATCGTCCAGCGCTATCTGCTTCTCCGTCCCCTCTTTCGTCCCCTTTAATGTGTCGGAAAAAGTCATGACATTTTTCGTGTTCCGGTCATAGACGCCCTTAAACGCTTTTCCCGATCCGATCGGCCAGTTGACCGGACAGGTCGCGATACCGAGCTCCTTTTCAATCTCATCAAGCAGGTCGAACGTGTCGTTGGCATCCCTGTCCATCTTATTGATAAAGGTAAAAATCGGGATATGGCGCATCACACAGACTTTAAACAGCTTTCTCGTCTGCGCCTCCACGCCCTTTGAGCCGTCGATTACCATGACGGCGGAGTCCGCCGCCATCAGCGTCCGGTAGGTATCCTCCGAGAAATCCTGATGCCCCGGCGTATCCAGGATATTGATACAGTATCCATGGTAATGAAACTGCAGGACAGAGGACGTGACGGAAATTCCCCTTTCCTTTTCTATCTCCATCCAGTCGGAAACGGCATGGCGCGCCGTCGCCTTTCCCTTCACCGACCCCGCCAGGTTGATCGCCCCGCCGTAAAGCAGAAACTTTTCCGTCAGCGTCGTCTTTCCCGCGTCCGGATGGGATATAATCGCAAACGTGCGTCTCTTTTCAATCTCTTTTCTCAAATCAGCCAAAACAAACTATTCCTCCAGAATCTTTATGGTTTTCTGGCACTATAGCATATTCTGCGGGAAAAATCAAAATATATTATACCGCCCGGCGCTTCTTCTTATACCAGCAGTTTCCGATACCGGTTGATACACGCAAAAATTTCCTGCCTTCTGGGCATTGCAAGGCCGCTCGGAAGATAACTGCCCTCGCAGACTTCAGCCAGTCCTTTCTCCGACAACCGTTTTTCCAGGATATCCACCGCCTGCACCAGCGTGCGCTTTCCGTCAAACACATGGCACTCGGCATATTTCAGCATATATCCGAGCGCGGTAAGCTGCTCCGTGTCCACAAGCTGCTCCACATAGCGCACGTCGATCGTCTCCCGGTTGATCGAGATGCCGTCCCGCCCCATCGTCTTCATTTTCATGCGCGCGTCCTCGCGAAACGCACGCTCCGCCCTCACACAGCGCGCAAACTGCGGCTTTGTCTGCTTCGGCGGCTGCGCCTCCGGCATCGGAAAACGCTCCGCCTCCTCTTTTGCAAACGCCGTGATTTCTACCGGTTTATACTGGTTCATCTGGATAATACAGTCCGCCTTGTGGAAATATGACCCGGAGCTGCCCGCCACCAGTATCGTCGATATCCCGTATTCCGCGTACAGCTCCGTGATACGGTCGATGAACGGCGTGATCGGCTCATCGTCCCGGTTTACCACCCGCTGCATCAGCTCGTCCCTGATCATAAAGTTGGTCGCGCTCGTATCCTCGTCGATCAGAAATACCTTCGTGCCCGCCTCCATGGCCTCAACCACATTCGCGGCCTGCGACGTGCTTCCGCTCGCGTCCTCCGTGCCGAATCCCTTCGTGTCTTTTCCGTTGGGCAGATTGCTGATAAACATGGAAATATCTACTTTTTTGATACTTCTGCCGTCCTCCGCGCGTATTTTCATCGCCGTATCGTCCGTAACCACATATTCCCTCCCGTCCCCGGCAATGTGGCTGTACACGCCCAGCTCCAGCGCTTTTAACAGCGTTGACTTTCCGTGATAGCCGCCGCCTACGATCAGTGTAATCCCCTTTCTGATCCCCATTCCCCTGACAGGACCACGATGCGGCAGCACAAGCTCCACTTCGAGCGACGACGGAGACACAAACTTCACCGCATCTTTCATCGGCCGTCCCGATACGCCGGATTCACGCGGCAGAACGGAACCGTTCGCCACAAACGCGGCCAGCCCCTTTTCTTTTAACTGTGAGCGGATAAACTGCTGATCTTCCGCCAGATCGGCCGCATTTTTCACCGCATCCGCATCCAACGCCTTATAAAACAGGGAACGGGACACGCACTGCGGGAGAAACTCGAAAAAGATCTTTTCCAGCTCCCGCGCGTTTACGGTACGCCCGTTCGCAGGAAATCCCACCTCAAAGCGCAGCGCCAGATCTCCCGTTTCTGCATCCATCTGGCAGGCCGTGCGCTCCAGTACCTCCTGCCCGCACCGGCTCACGGAGAGAAGGCCGCTCTTTCCGGAGCCCTTCGCCTTAAAAGAAACCTTCTCCAGCTCCTGCCAGAACCGGCGCAGCAGATAGTCCTGCAGGGCAACGCGGCGGCAGTCCATGTTATAAAGCTCCGCCGGGAACCCGGCCGTGCGCCCCTTGATGTGGACGCTGACCTTGGAAGGCGCCGCAAACGGGTCGCCCTGCACATGATCGATAGAGAGGACATAACTGCGGAAATCATAGCTTCCCCTCGTGTCTTTGTAAGCCGGATAGCTTTTGTGGTCAATTCTCTGTAAAATCGTTCTCAAATCTGTCTGTGACTGCATTTTTTCCCCTTTCCATTCATTCACGGTTTAATTCCGCAAGCAGCTCCGCTTTCCGCGTACCGGTCAGAAACTGTTCATTATAACGCAGATAACGCTCGCTCGGATGTTTTGCCAGAAACAAGGCCGCCTCCGGTCTGAGCGTCAGCTCTGTGACAAACACCACCATCTCCTGGCCGCCTTCAAACGCCCGCTCCACAAAGTCAAACGCATTCTCCAACGCCGCCTCTGCCTTTCGCCCCGCCTCCTCAAGCACTTTCCGCTGTGCGTCAAATCCCGCTTTCGCTGTGAGAAAACACCGCCCGGCCGCTTTTTCTGCCCGTTCCGGCCGCGCATCCGCCCGTTCCCGGCCGCCCGGGGCCTGCGGCGCATACAGCTTCAGCCGATCTGCCAGGCGCTTTTCACAGGCCGCTTCCCTCTGCGAAAGGGTACCGCCTCTTTTTGCCGCAAGAAACGCTTCCCTGCGGCGCTCGCACAATGTCCGGTAGATCTGCGCCCCGTCCGCCTCGCTGATTCCGGCGCGCCCGTCTGTAGCGCCGCAATCCGGCCCGAAGCCCGGCAAGGCACTTTTATATTCTTTTAAAAACGCATACCAGCCGTCCGTGACTGCCTTTTCTGCGTCCACCCCGATAAACTGCTGCGTCAGACCGTCCAGAAGGAGGTTCACCACCGAAAGCCGCTCGTCAAACGCCGCCGCATAGATGCGCGCGTACACCGCCGGTTTCACTTTTCCGGCCAGAATATCGGGTATACCGTAATCATCCCGGTACTTGCGGTACAGGTCAAAATAGGCCGCCGCATCTTCCGCCACCTCGTCATGGCGCACAAATTCGCGGACCACCGGTTCGTCCACGGGTATTCCCATCTCCTCATACACCTCCATCAGACTGCCCAGATCCTCCCATCCACGGGCCGTGACATACTGAAGCCCGTCTACATCCGCCTCCACACGGTAAAAATTTTTCGGCCGCAGCGCAAGATAGCTCATCACCGCTCCACAGATATGCTGCGCCCGCGCATATTCTTCCCAGACTCTGAAATCCGCCTCAACGTCCAGATAGCGCACGCGGTCCAGTGTCACCATGTCAAAATCGCGCACGGACTTGTTGTATTCCGACGGATTTCCGGCCGCCACAATCAGCCATCCCTCCGGCACCGCCTGGTTTCCGAAGGTCTTGCACTGCAGAAACTGCAGCATCGTCGGTGCCAGCGTCTCCGACACACAGTTGATCTCGTCGATAAATAAAATCCCCTCACGCTGCCCGGTGTCCCGGATTTTCCGATAGACACTGGCGATAATTTCACTCATCGTATATTCCGTCACCGAATACGGTTTTCCGTCAAATTCCTCCTCGCGGATAAACGGCAGGCCCACGGCGCTCTGTCTCGTGTGATGCGTGATCGTATACGCCACCAGGCCGACCCGCTCCTCCCTGGCAATCTGCTCCATAATCTGGGTTTTTCCGATCCCCGGCGGCCCCATCAGAAGCATCGGACGCTGCCGCACCGCAGGTATTTTATATGTTCCGTCTTCCTTTCTGGCCAGATACGCCCGCACGGTATGCCTGATCTCTTCTTTTGCCTGTCTGATATTCATCGCTCTGCCATCCTCCCGGCGCGCCTTTCCCACACGCCTGTAATTCGCCGTCCGTCAATCATGCAGACATGTCGACTCTGACGCGCTCATTCTATCATATCACAAACTTTCTTTCGCGGATATCCAAATTTTATAAAATTTGTACTTGCATTCCCCGGATATCGTGCTATAATAAAATCTAGCTACGGAAGCATAGCTCAGCTGGGATGAGCGTTCGCCTCACACGCGAGAGGTCACGGGTTCGAGCCCCGTTGCTTCCATTGATGGGCAGACTGTCGTTTGTCCGCATTTTGGGGATATTGCTCAGCTGGGAGAGCGATACGTTCG
>CANDFU010000123.1 GCA_947384095.1 uncultured Roseburia sp.
CTTAAGGCCATAGCGCTCTGTGATCTCATATACATTTTTCACGTTTACCAGCATCACAACCTGCATCCCATCCGTATAGTCAAGAATGTTCTGCATCAGTTTTTCCGCCGTATTCCTGTTGTAAAGGCCTGTCAGCTCATCCTGCTGGAGCTTTTCAACCCCCATGCCATACCCCTGCAGCACCTGTCCGACATGCCGCTTTGACTCCATCACGTTGAATATCCTGCGGACCGCAATCTCGGGGATAAACGGCTTTCCGATACAGTCATCCGCCCCCAGCTCCACCGCCTGCTCCTGACAGGCCATACTCTCATTCTCCATAATCGTGATGACCGGGATCTCCTGCAGAATCGGATCACACCTGCGCTCCTTTAAAAATGCCGCTCCGTCCATCACCGGCATATCCAGGTCAAGCAGAATCAGATCAACCGCATTCGGCCTGTTTTTCAATGTCCAGAGCGCATCCCTTCCATTTTCCGCCTCAATCACCTGATATTTCTTCTCCAGAATCCGGCGCAGCGCCGCACGGTTTTCTGACAGATCGTCAACCACGAGCACTGTCCTAAGATGACTTTTCGCTGTCAGAAGGGCCGTCCTGTATTTCTGAAGCTCCCTGTCCAGATGCTTGTGCTCCGTGATGTCGAGAAAACTGCCGAGAATCAGATATTTATTCCCGACATGTTCAATATATTTCAGCTTCAGCTGTGTCCAGACGCATCTGCCGGATTCCAGCTTGCGCCGGACTTCACACTCCGCCATCGCCTTCGTATCCGCCACTTTCTGAAACGCCGCCAGCAGAACCTGTCTGCCCCGTCTGTCGACGGAGGCGAGCACACCGTTGTCCGTATCGTTGATATCGCCATAACCAAAGATATCATAATAGGCGTCATTGACCCGGATAACATCAAACTTTCCGTTCTCATATTCGTAGATCGCAACCGCCTGCAGCATATTGGAAAAAAGCATCTCCATCTGGGTCGCCGATGTCCACAGATTGTCGATATCCACTTCATATTCCCGCCGCGCGCCGCCGTCCGCGCGTGGCCGTGCGAACGCCAGACGCTCATAATCTTCCACCGGCATCGGCCTCGCATAGTAAAAACCCTGTACGTACTCACAGCCGATGCTTTTTAAAAAATCTACCTGCTCCCTGCGTTCGACTCCCTCCGCCACCACCGGCATATTCAGCCACTTTGCCATGCGGATGACAGACGCGAGTATATTTTCACTCCGCCCCTGATGATTTGTGTCCGACAGAAATTTCATGTCGATCTTGAGAACATCCACGACAAGATCTTTCAAGACATTGAGAGAGGAATACCCGCTGCCAAAATCATCCATGAGAATGCGGAATCCCTTTTTCTGGAATCCCTCGAGCGTCGCCTGAATGGCGCCCGGATTGCTCGTATACGCGCTCTCCGTGAGTTCAAGCTGCAACAGCCTGGGCGGAATGCCGTATTTGTCAACCAGGCCGCAGACAATCTCAACCAGCTTCGGATGGAACAGGCTCACACGGGAAATATTCACGGAAAGAGGCATGGGATCCTTTCCCTCCGCAAGCCACCGGGACAACAGCTGGCATGCTTTTTCCCAGACATAAAAATCCAGATTCATAATAAAGCCGTTCCGCTCAAACACCGGGACAAACTCCCCCGGCGAAATCATCCCGCGCTTCGGGCTCCTCCACCGCGCCAGTACCTCGGCGCCGTCTATCGCGTTGTTCTTCAAGTCATACTTGGGCTGCAGAAACAGAATAAATTCATCATTTTCCAGGGCTTTACGCATATTGTTGACAATTGTCTGCTCCCTGACGAGCTCCTCGCTCATTTTTGTATTGTAAAACGCATAATTCTGTACATAATTTCCCTTGCACTGCTTTGCGGCAAGATTGGCACGGTCATACATAACGCCTGCCGGAAGCGTATGATCTTCCACCACATAGATGCCGACAGTGGGAACAATATCAAACTCCAGCTCATAGTTCCCGAACGCAGCCCGCAGCTTTTTGATAAATTCAAGAACATCCCGGTCGCCGCTGTAAGGCATACAGACGCAGAAAATATCGGCCTCAATCCTTCCGAAAGATACCATGGGATTTCCGGACGCAAGCTTCTGGAGCAGCCCGGACACATAACACAGCAGACGGTCCCCTTCGGCGACACCGAAAAAAGTATTGACGAGCTGAAACCGCCCGATATCCATCCGCAGGAAGACAAACTCCCTCCGCGGATGTCCGGAAACGATCTCTTCTGTTTTCCGGAAAAACGCCGTTTTGTTATAGATTCCCGTCAACGCATCAAAATCTTCTCTATACTTAAGCTCACTGTCAATCAGACCTCTGATGCGTTCCACGGCATCCTGAAACCGCGCCTGCACCACAACGGCGTCTCCTCCGCAGCGCTCTTTCTCCAGGATCTCATACGCCTCTCCCAGAATCGCGCTGGACGCGCTTAAAATCTGCTTATTACCATCCGTTCTGAATCCCGTGTCTTCTCCGGCCATAGATCTGCTCCCATTCCTCTCATGCTCTGTCAGACAGGCTCTCCCATAATTTTACATACCTTTAATTATAACAGACCTACATTGGATAATCAATAAATTTTTATGTACTTTTCTTCCGTAATACGGCAAAACAGACGACAAAGAAAACAATGCCGTAGACCGTCGTAACCGGCGTCGCCAGCCCGACGAGCATAAGCGACGCCCCCGGCAGCCCGGCCATAAAAAACGACACCGGAATACGGATAAAAAACGCCGACGTCATCCCCTGGAGCATGACGGGGATGCTCTTCCCGCATCCGTTAAAATATCCGATACTGCTGAAGAGAATACAGGTCAGGATACAGTCCGCGGAAAAACCGCGGAGATAATCGGCGCTCTGCGCGATAACCTGCGCATCTTTCGTAAACGGCGCAGACAGTATGTCTCCGCAAAAAAATCCCACGAGAAATATCACAGCCCCCGCCGCGCATCCGGCCGTCATGGCAGTAAACAGGCCTTTTTTCGCCCGTTCATGCTGCCCGGCGCCGATATTCTGCGCCACAAACGCCGATACGCTCTGCATCACGGAGGACGGCACAAGCATAATAAACGAAACCACCTTCTGCGCCACGCCGTAACCGGCGGACTGCGTCAGACCCATGTCATTGACGATGGAATTGACAACCAGAAATGATATCTGCACTGTCGCCTCCTGCACTGCAATCGGCACGCCCACATTGAGAATCTTTTTCAGCTCTCCGCCGAAAACCCGCAGCTGCCGCGTCGAAAAGCGAATCGGCAGATTCTGCCGCCGCAGCACCGCAAGAGACAGCACAACCGAAATCAGCTGGGCGAGCACCGTGGCCAGCGCTGCGCCGGCCGCGTCCATACCCAGCACCGCGACAAAAAGCAGATCTCCCAGAATATTGGCGACACAGGCGATCCCGACAAACAGAAACGGCAGGTTCGCATTTCCCACCCCGCGCAGGATGCCGCTGATCACGTTATAGGCGATAATCACAAGAATCCCGCCGGAACAGATGCGGACATACGTCACCGCCTTTGCAAAGGAGGCCTCCGGAACCTGCATCAGCGACATGATACTGCCCGCAGACAATTCCAGCAGAACAGTCAGGACAATTCCGATAGCCGCAAACATTACGATCGACGTCCCGACCGCATCCCCCGCCCTTTCCGGCTTTTTCTCCCCGATATGCTGACCGATGATCACGGTGGCCCCCATCGCAAGACTTGTGATCACAAACGTCACCATCTGCATAAAAGCGCTCCCGGTTCCCACCGCGGAAATACCCGAAGCGTCCCCGAACCGCCCCACCACAAGCAGGTCCACCGCCCCGTAGGCAGCCTGCAGAATCAATGCCCCCAGCACCGGCACCGCGAAACGGAGCAGCGATCCCGCAATCGGCCCCTCCGTAAATGAAATACTTTTTTTCTCATCCATTTTTTTCATCCCTTCCGTCTTTCCGGATTGAAAACCTTCCTACATCCGATTTTTTGCCGCCGGGCGGCGCGGCAGCGTCCTCCACAATTCCTCCACGACACGGATCACTTCTTCCGCCTGCTCATCCGTGACGCTTCCCAGTTTTCCCGCCCACTCTTCCTGAAAATCAACGACATGTTTCCTGACACATTCCGTCCCCGCCTCCGTCAGTTCCAGCAGCGTAAAACGGCCGTCCTCCCTGTCCGTCTCTTTTTGTAACAGCCCGAGCTTTTCCAGCTCCTGTATCAGCCGCGTCACACTCGGCATCGTTATCTTAAGCCTTTCGCTCACATCGCTGACACGGCATATTCCCTCCTGTCTGCGCACGCTCTCCACCGCATCCAGGACATGGATATGGCGCGGCTTCATATGCTGCGGAAGCTCCGGCAGGGTCTCTGTGATACGCTTTGCGAGAAAACAGGTATCCAGCACCCTCTTCAGACTGTCCGGCTGCATGATTTCACCACCTTTTCCAAATAGTTATTTATAGTAATTACTATTAGTAACTATATGCCGGGGACAGAAAAATGTCAAGAAAAACTTTTCCTGTCCATGCCGGATCGGCAGTCATCCGGGCCGTCTGTCCGGATGAAAAGCCAGATTGGTTTCTTTTGTAATCATACGCCCGAACGCCCATACACAGATCAGGTTCGGCACCGCCATAAAAGAATTAAACAGATCCGAAAGTCCCCATACCAGCTCCAGAGAAGCTGCCGCCCCCAGATAGGCAAACATCATATAAAGCACCTGATAGACGCCGATCCCCGCATCTCCCCACAGCCAGCGGACGGCTGCCGTCCCATATACATTCCACCCGATGATCGTCGCAAACGCAAAAAGAATCAGCGAGACCGACAATATCACTTCCCCGAACGGAATCTCTCCAAAAGCCATAAAACAAAGTGCATCCGCCTGCACGCCCCGGTATGCAGCGGGATGATTTATCATGCTGCCCACCAGCGCAATCCCGGTCACGGCACAGATCACCACCGTATCCCAGAACGGCCCTGTCATCGAAATCAGCCCCTGCCTGACGGGGGAATCACAATCCGAAGACGCAGCAGCCATCGGAATCGAACCGAGCCCCGCCTCATTGGTAAACAGTCCGCGGGAGATTCCTGTCCTTATCCCCGTCAGCACGGCCTGACCGCACAGTCCGCCCGCCGCCGCGCGGGAGGAAAAAGCGGACCGGCAGATCAGGCTGACTGCATCGGGAAGCACCTCTTTGTTTTTAAAGATAAGAAAAAAGCAGCCGATCAGATAAAGAATGCTCATAACCGGCACCAGCCAGGTACAGACCCTTGCGATCTGGCGGTTTCCCCCGACAATGACGAGCCCCGCCAATACGCCGGTCGCAATACCGATCAGATGCGGCGATACGTTCATCTGCATGTCAAAGGCCGCGCGGAT
This sequence comes from uncultured Roseburia sp., assembly GCA_947384095.1. Taxonomy (GTDB): domain Bacteria; phylum Bacillota; class Clostridia; order Lachnospirales; family Lachnospiraceae; genus Roseburia. The sequence goes on from CANDFU010000123.1 coordinate 5,393, forward strand.
GGAATGTGCCTGCACGCTGCTTCCGATGCCAAAGGACGCCAGGACGGTAAAAAATGCAAAAGCAGCCGCCAGGCCCTTTTTCTTTAATCCGCGCTCCAGGACATACATCGGCCCTCCGGAGGAACCTTTCCGGGAATCGCGCACCTTGAACTTTACCGCCAGAAAACACTCCGCATAACAGGTGGCGATTCCAAGAAATCCAGTGATCCAGCACCAGAACACCGCGCCGGGACCGCCGACTGCGATCGCCGTGGAAATACCGACAATATTCCCCGTTCCGATCGTGGCTGCCAGAGCCGTCGCCAGGGCCGAATAGGAAGAAATGGTATTTTCTTCTGTCTTCCTTTTTTCCCGCGAAAAACTGAGGCGGATCCCAAGGGGAATTTTGCGCTGGATCAGACGCAGACGGAAGGTAAAAATCAGATGTGTACCGAACAAAAGAAAAAGCATCGGAAAACTCCAGAGATATTCCCGAAAAGTGGCGACAAAACGCTCCAGTGCTTCCATAAAAATCCCCCATACACTTTAAAATATACGTCCGTAAAGTATATGGGGAGATCGGAAGAGCACACGTCTGAACTCCAGTCACCTCTCGTCATCT
>CANDFU010000124.1 GCA_947384095.1 uncultured Roseburia sp.
AGAGATTTTAAAAGACATCAGCCTCACGATAGACGGGCATTTTGTGGCGGTGACGGGGCCGAACGGAGGTGGAAAGTCCACCCTCGCAAAAATCGTTGCCGGTATACTTGTGCCTTCCGGCGGGCAGATTCTGCTGGACGGGGAGGATATTACAGGACTTTCCGTCACAGAGCGTGCGCGGCGCGGCGTCAGTTATGCGTTTCAGCAGCCGGTGCAGTTTAAAGGGCTGACAGTCAAAGATCTGATTACGATCGCGGCCGGAAAGAAGATGACAGTCCCGGAGATCTGTGAGATTCTCTCGGAGGTGGGACTTTGCGCCAGGGAATACGTGGACCGCGAAATGAACGGCAGCCTTTCGGGCGGTGAATTAAAACGGATTGAGATCGCGATGATTATCGCGCGCGGCACGAAGCTTTCGATTTTTGATGAGCCGGAAGCGGGGATTGATCTGTGGAGTTTCCAGAGCCTGATCAAAGTGTTTGAGAAAATGCGCCGTGAGATCAACGGCACGATTCTGATTATTTCACACCAGGAGCGTATTCTCGATATCGCGGATAAGATTATCGTGATTGCGGACGGGCAGGTCAGAACAGCCGGCAGCAGGGCAGAAGTGCTTCCGGAGCTGCTGCACACGGCGGATGCATGTCCGACGCTGACGGATAAGATATAGGAGGGCGGGAATTGCGATGGATCTGATACAGAAAAATTTGCTGGAGCAGGTTGCGGGCCTGCATGAGGTACCGGAAGGCGCCTATCACATACGGGCAGACGGAGAAAAGTTGGGCCGGAATACGACAGCCAATATTGACATTGTGTCCAAAACGGACAAGGACGGGATTGATATTATTATAAAACCGGGAACGGTAAACGAGAGTGTTCATATTCCGGTGCTGCTGAGTAAAAGCGGGCTGCAGGAGAGCGTGTATAACGATTTTTTTATCGGTGAAGGCGCCGATGTCACGATCGTGGCGGGATGCGGAATCCACAACTGCGGTGTGGATACATCAAAACACGAGGGCATCCACACGTTTTATCTTGAAAAGAATGCCCGGGTGCGCTATGTAGAGCGCCACTATGGCGAGGGGGACGGGAACGGAGCGAATGTCATGAATCCGCAGACCGTGGTTCATTTAAAAGAAGGGGCGCATATGGAGATGGAGACGACCCAGATTAAGGGGATCGATTCGACGGTCAGGGTGACAAAAGGTGATCTGGCCGAAGGAGCGTCTCTGGAGATTCGTGAGAAGATCATGACGCACGGGAAGCAGTATGCAAAGACAGACTTTTCCGTCGATATGAACGGAAGGGATTCACGTGTGAATTTGATTTCCCGTTCCGTGGCAAAAGGGAAGTCAAAGCAGGAATTTTTTTCCGTGATCAACGGAAATGCGGCCTGCGCCGGACACAGTGAGTGTGATGCGATTATTATGGACGAGGCGTGCGTGACGGCGAGCCCGCAGCTTACGGCGAACGATATCGACGCAAATCTGATTCATGAGGCCGCAATCGGGAAGATTGCAGGGGAACAGCTGGTCAAGCTGATGACGCTGGGGCTCGATGAAAAAGAGGCGGAAGAGCAGATTATCAATGGATTTCTGAAATAAAAAAAGTGCCTGCAAATTAGCCGACAGGAACTAATTTGAGGCACTTGCTTTTTATTTTGAAAGTTCCCAGACGTTTACCATCGGGAGTCCACACTTTTGCTGCGGACTCCGCGCGGCGCGGGCCGGTAAGGCTGGCTGCGTGCATCCGCCGGAGGCTCACAGGAAACTCTCTTTCATACATGGCGGCGCCGGAATGGCCGGCATGCAGGTTTACTTTGAGATGAAGAATCCTTAGGATTTTTTCCCTTCTTCGAGAAAGCGCATGCGGTTGTCTTCGCCCTTCTGGGCTTTGCCGTGTCCGGACATCCCGGATTGCTTGAGGCATCTGGAGCAGAGGCTGCCGAAAAGGATGGGAGTGCCGCAATTCTGGCACTTTCCAGTAATGCGTGTGTTGAGACGGTCATCTTTGTATTCAATCCGTCCTTCCTTGATCCACTGCTTGACCTGTTGGCGCGGGATGTTAAATTCTTCTGCAACATCGTATTCTGTAACATCGTTCTCCCTGATAAATTCTTTTACCTGAGAGAAGAGCTTATGGTTCTGACAGGCGGGGCAGACAGTATCGGTGTAGGTAGAGGGCAAGGGGCGTCTGCACAATTCACAGTAGTGGTAGTTACCAAAAAGATTATTTGGTTCCATGTAAAACACCTCCTATGATGAATTTGTCTTTTCCTATTATAGCACGAAAGTCCTGGTATGAAAAGAAAAAAGTAGGAAGGTATAAAATTCTGCCCATGGGAAAAAATGTAAACGATGGCTGAAAACGGAGGTTTTTATGGATAAAAGGATGCATCCCATCGGTATTTTTGATTCCGGAGTCGGCGGGATCAGCGTACTGCGGGAACTGGTGGCTTTGATGCCGGAAGAAGATTATATTTTTTTTGGAGATTCCAGAAACGCGCCGTATGGCACAAAGGCGCTTGGAGAAGTGCAAAAGCTTGCCTGTGCAAGCGCGGAACATCTGCTGGCAAAAGGCGTGAAGGCGCTTGTGGTGGCATGCAACACAGCGACGAGCGCGGCGATACAGATTTTGCGGAACAGATATCCTTATATGCCGGTGGTGGGGATTGAACCGGCGTTAAAGCCTGCGGTGTTGTCAAAAGAGCATCCGCGCATTCTTGTAATGGCGACGCCGATGACGCTGCGGGAAGAAAAGTTTCACCAGCTGATGATGAAATATGAGGAGGAAGCCGTGATTATACCGATGCCCTGTCCGGGGCTGATGGAGTTTGTGGAGAGAGGGGAGTTGTGCGGGCCCGGGATTGAGAAGTTTCTGAGGGATTTGTTCTGCGCGCACCTTAATAAGCCGGTGGACTGTGTTGTTCTGGGCTGTACGCATTATCCTTTTGTCAGGCCGGTTATACAGAAGATGCTTGGGAGCGGCACGGCGGTGTTTGACGGGGGAAAGGGGACGGCAAGGGAGACGAAACGCCGCCTTGCGGAGTGCGGTCTGCTCAGAGCGTCCGGTCGGCGGGGGAGTGTGCTTATTGAAAACAGCCTCAATACGGAGGAGATCCGGAGGCTTGGACGCTTTCTTCTGGAAATATAAAGAAAAACAATAAAATATTAAAGAAATCTAAATTGTCCGGAATGTTTTTTTAGAAAGCTTTTCGAAAATTGACACACTCCGTACATATTTCTTTCGTATACTTATTTCATCGAAAGAGGCAGACGTTTTTCAAATCAGGGGGAAGACGTCGGAACGGGGTCGGGGCATGGAATAAAGGCTGTGTTTCCGACAGTGGCTTTCGAGATTGTTTCCTTTATAAAGATTAACATTTTCATAACTAAACTCCTCAGGAAAACCCCGGAAACATGTTGTTTCCGGGGTTTTCCTATGTCGGTTCGGTATTTGTTTTACAGGAACCATACTTTTTCATTTGTGGATGAGATGCTCGTCACACCGGCGTCCAGGAGTGCCATGACGTCTTCTTTGTCGCTGACAAGCCCCCCGGCGATTACGGGAACCGGGGAGAGCCGGACGATTTTTCGGACGATTTTCGGCATCATGGCGGGGAGGATCTCGACAAAATCGGGGCGGGCGCTTCTGATCTGCCGGTCGATTGTCTCATATGCCATCGAGTCTATGACAAACAGGCGCAGGATGGTGTAAAGCCCGAGCTCACGCGCCCGTTTGATGAGCGCTGGTTTTGTCGTGATAATACCGTCCGCCTGGGTATATTTTTTCAGAAAGTCCACTGCGATTTCCTTAGAACTGAGGCCCTGGATGAGATCCAGGTGAACCATCGCTGTTTTTCCGGAAGCTTTTACAGCGGTCACGATATCGGGAATGGTTACGATATCGCCGTAGAGGATAAAAACAATATGGCTGTCGCAGGAGAGGCATTTTTTTAATCCGTCATTGTCTTTGATTGCAGCGACAACAGGGGAATCTTCCAAGGCATCCATAAATTCTTTTTTCATTTGTTACCTCGTTTCCTCCGGCACGGCTGCGACATTTCCTGCCGCGACGACGGGGACGCCGGTTCCTGCGGCGTCTTTAAGGATAAGGTCGCCGATTTTTACGGGAGCGGTGACGGCAATGCCGCGGAGTGCGGCGACGCAGTCAGAGATTTTTTCTTTTGGGATATCCGAGGCTGTTTTTACGTTTACCATCGGCGCGGCGCCGCCGTTTACGCGGACGGCCGTCGTCACGATGCGCGTCGGATCTGTGACTTCTTTCCTGGCATAGGCATCGCCTTTGGCGCAGGTGTTTCCGGCGACGGATACGATTTCACGGCGTCCGGGGACATCCTGTAATGTGACGGTAATCGGACAGCCTAAAGGACAGCCGATGCATGTTAATTCCTGTTTATAAGTGTCTGACATAGTAGTCCTCCATTCTAGGCTTTCTCAATCCGGATGGCGATCTGTTTCAGATCCGGATAAAGGGCAAGTTCTTTTCTGTGTAAAATGACCTGCTCCATCTCGCCGGGCGCCATGACAGGGCGTTTTCGTCTGGATGTGGGTTTGCCGTCATAGCAGACGGTAATGGCGTGATTGCGATAGACGCCGTCTACGCGGAAACGGACAGTGACGGTATCATCCATTTCGGCGGGATTAAGGAATGAGGGGACGGTATAGCGGATGCCGTTTTCCGCCACCAGTTCGATGATTCTTCCCGCATGTTCCGGTTTCCCTTTTAAGAGAAAACGGGCAGCGTTTTTTCCGGCTGCCGCGGCCTCCTGAGATACGTAATCGACCAGGTCATGGACGTGGAGTACATTTCCGCAGGCGAAAACGCCTTCTGCGCTGGTTTCCAGGGCATCGCTCACAACAGGGCCCGATGTGATGGGATTTATATGGATTCCGGCACTGCGGCTCAGCTCGTTTTCGGGAATCAGGCCGCAGGAGAGAAGGAGTGTGTCGCATGTATAGCGCTCTTCGGTTCCTGGAACCGGTCTGCCGTTCCCGTCCACCTGTGCAATCGTCACTGCTTCAACGCGCTCTTTTCCTTCGATATCGATGACGGTGTGGCTCAGTTTTAAGGGGATGCCGAAGTCGTCGAGGCATTGTACGATGTTACGCTTCAGGCCGCCGGAATAGGGCATGAGTTCTGCGACGACTTTTACCTTGGCCCCTTCCAGGGTCATGCGCCTTGCCATGATAAGGCCGATGTCGCCGGAGCCTAAGATGACGACCTCGCGCCCTGGCATGAAGCCTTCCATGTTTACGAGCCGTTGCGCGGTTCCGGCAGAAAAGATGCCGGCGGGGCGGAAGCCGGGGATATTTAAGGCGCCTCTGGGGCGTTCCCTGCAGCCCATCGCGAGAATGACGGCGCCGGCCGAAATCTGAAAAATGCCGTCTTCCCGGTTCATGGCGGTGACAACCTTTTGGTTATCCGCCACGGAAAAATCTACGACCATGGTATTCTTTTTACATGGAATGCCGCGTGAAAGCACCTGGTCGATAAAGCGGGCGGCGTATTCGGGCCCGGTCAGTTCTTCGCCGAAGGTGTGCAGACCGAAGCCATTGTGGATGCACTGGTTTAAGATGCCGCCAGGTTCTTTTTCGCGCTCAATGACGAGGATGTCGTCAATGCCGTTGTCCTTTGCGGAGACTGCGGCGGCAAGCCCGGCCGGTCCTCCGCCGATGATGACTAAATCATGATAGATCATAGGAAAGAGTTGACTCCTTTCGTTTGGTTTTATGGCTCTGGTTTACAATTCTTTGGCAATTCCTTTTAAGACGGCGCCGCCCACCCCGTTTTTTGTGATGTCGAAGACGGACATCGGGACCTCACGTGCCAGGATTTCCATTGTGCGCGGTGAGCAGAAGCCCGACTGGCATCGGCCCATTCCTGCGCGGGTGCGCCGTTTGATACCGTCTAAGGAACG
>CANDFU010000125.1 GCA_947384095.1 uncultured Roseburia sp.
CAAGTCGGTCTGCGCGGATTATGGGGATCTTTTCTGGGTTTCCGGCTATGTGTATACCCAGTATACGAGGGGAGGGGAGCTGGTGGGGCTGGAATTTGCGCCGCAGTATACGATGACATACGGGGACCGGGAGCGGGCGCAGATGCAGATCGATGAAAGAACGGAGAAGATTTTGTCAGAGATTCCGGCAGAGGCGTCCGATTATGAAAAGGCGAAATATATTTTTGATTATCTTGCTTCCAACGTCGATTACGATGTGGCGGCTGCGGAAAACCAGAATATCATCAGTGTATTTCTTTATGGAAAAACCGTCTGCCAGGGGTATGCGAATGCGACGCAGTATCTGCTCTGGGAAGAGGGGATTCAGTCTGCCGTGGTGACCGGGGAGGCGAACGGGGAGCCGCATGCATGGAATCTCGCGCGGCTGGACGGAGAATATTATTATATCGACACGACCTGGGGCAATTCTGCTTATGCCGAATCGGCTGCGGACGACCGCCGTTTCATCAATTATGGTTATTTCTGTGTTACTTCTGAAGAAATCGCGGCCAGCCACAATGCAGATGATAATATCCGGCTGCCGGAAACTGCGGCGGTGCAGAATAATTATTACGTCAGAGAGGGAAAATATTTTTCGGAGTGGGATCCACAGGCGGTCGGTAATGTTTTAAAAGCGTCCTATGAGGAAGGAAGCGCCGCCGTTTCTGTAAAGTTTGCCGGGGAAGAGCTGTATCGGCAGGCAAAGCAGTATTTTATGGAAGAGGGGCATATCGGAGATTACTGTGCCGGACTGCGGAAGCTGTATTACATGGAGGATGTGCAGCAGCGAATCCTGACATTCTATTTTTGATTATTCCAGCATTACATTTCTGTTATTTTTTTTGACGAAAGCGTATAAGTTAAAAAAATGCTATACAAACGTGGATTTATATGTTATCATCATGTGGTAATAAATACTACTTGTAATGGGATGCAATAATATATAAAGCGATTCCGGATAACAAATCAAATCATACATATAATAAAAAGAATGGCAGAGATGGGGGTAATGTATGTACAGAATTGTGGTAGACAGCTGTGGGGAACTGACGGAGACGTTAAAAAAAGACAGTCGTTTTGTGACGGCGCCTCTGGAAATTGAAATTGACGGATACAGGATCCGGGACGATGAGAGTTTTGATCAGATTGATTTTCTGCGCAGAGTGAAGGAGAGTCCGACAGGGCCGAAATCATCCTGTCCTTCGCCGGAAGAGTATATGAGTGCTTATAAGGGGGAGGCGGATCACGTCTATGCCGTGACGCTTTCTGAAAAACTGAGCGGTTCTTACAACAGTGCGGTTCTCGGGAAAAATCTTTACGAGGAGGAGCATGCAGACGGGAAAAAAATTTATGTATTTAATTCCCGTTCCGCTTCCATCGGAGAGACAATCATCGCTCTGAAAATCCAGGAATGCGAGGAGGCGGGCATGCCGTTTGAAGAGGTGGTTGAGACAACAGAGAAATATATTGATTCTGTAAACACTTATTTTGTGCTTGAGACGCTTGAGACACTGCGCAAAGCGGGAAGGCTTTCAAATCTGAAAGCATTTATTGCAAATACGTTAAACATTAAGCCTGTAATGGGTTCTACCGATGACGGTCAGATCTGCCAGCTCGGTCAGGCGCGTGGGATGAATAAGGCTCTGGAAAAGATGGTGCAGACGATGGTTTCAGGAACGCAGGACTGCGAAAACCGTATTCTTGCGATTTCGCACTGCAACTGCCCGGAGCGGGCAGAGGCGGTACGGGCAAAAGTGGAGGAGCTGGCACGTTTTAAAGAAATCATTGTCCTTGACACGGCGGGAGTCAGCAGCATGTATGCAAATGACGGAGGCGTGATAATGGCAGTGTGATGTCTGCCTGATACCAGAACTTCCCCTAATTGCTTCAAACTGACATTATATTTTGCCGGATCCAAGAGATACTACCCATAGAAAATATAATGAAAGGGAAAGAAGGTATCTTTATGGACATGGTTACCCAAAAGGTATATACACATATGAAAATGTTATCCGACCAGAACGGTTTTCCGCCGACGATCAGGCAGACGGCAGAGCAGTTAAAGCTGAGCGAGCGTGAGGTGGAAGCGGCGATAAATGAAATGCAGCGATTGGGAAAGATCGTAATTACGGATATTCCGGCGAAAAGTATTATAGAGTTTGTGTGAGAATCGGGAGAACAGTGATAAGCATTCCTGGCCTGTGATCCTGATAACGGCGGCGATCGCCAGATGGGTCATGCAGGCATGCCTGTATGGCCCGTTATTTTCTGTTATGTCTGATGGAAATAATTCAACGAGTTTATTTCGTGCGTTCTGCAAAATTTTTCATGACATTGTTTTATTCTAAAAGTGGTATCAATTGCATATGTTACATTCTGATTTTAGAAATTTCTGGAGGAAGCACGGGTGGGAAGGATGACGGTTGCACAGGTAAAAGAGATTGTAGAGGGGAAAAGGGTTACGGTATCGGGGGTGAAAAATGACTTTATGCGGATAGATATGACAAACGCGCTGATGATTGCGGAACCGGATCATGGGACGAACGGCAGAATCGTTCTGATAAAGCCGGGAACCGGATGCAGGATCGAGATGGAGTATGACGGTCTCATTGATTCCATCTCCGGAAATAAAAGCATGTTTGAAATCAGATTCAGCGGAGGCGCCGGCGGTATGGACATTACGGTCTGCGGCGATGTGGATTGCATGAGACACAAAACGGCTGACAGGAATGGCGTATGCCAGTTTATCAAAGAGAAGCTGGACAGGCTGTCAGAGCTCACGATAGAGGATATTGGTCTGAGTCTGAATACACGGATTGAACATTTTCCTGACGGAGAGGTTGAAAGAAACGATATATGGTAGTATACTGAAGAGGCCTGTCTGCATGCGCACCCTGAAAATAGAGTTTTTGCTGGCAGGAAGGCTGGTTTCAGGGGGTGCAGATACAAAGATACATAAATTTATGGAGGAATCAGAAATGGATATTAAGGATCAGATCAGTAAGATGGCAGAGGAGCTTTCCCGGAATCCGGACATCAGAGAGCAGTTTGAAAAGGAACCGGTAAAGGTAATAGAAAAAGTGATCGGTATCGATCTGCCGGACGATGTCGTGATGAAAATCATTGACGGGGTTAAGGCAAAGCTGACGATCGATAATGTATCGAAAGCGGCTGATGCTTTAAAAGGGATATTTAAGTAATACGCAGTCCGGCGTCGAAAAACAGAGCCAGTCCGGATCATGGACTGGCTTTTTCGCTGCCTGTCATCGTATCATGCTCCCTTGCGCGGTTTTATAACCTGACATAAGAGGTATATCATATCCAGAGTGCAGAGTCTGTTGTATGGTCAAGGTGCTTCTGGTATTGCCTGTTTAAATAAGGAATCGGGCCTTGGATATGACGAAATTTCCCGTACTACTTCCGACTTGAATATCGAAGGAAATCTGGAATAATGACACCTTTGTCTGTATCTGGTTCACCATTATTTTTTTGTAAATGAGTAATCCTCTGAGTCAGCGTTTTTATTTTTGCATGAAGCGCTATTTTTTCGGCCTTCATTTCCGATATCATCTGCCCGTTGATTCTGTTTTCTTTTGTTAATTTCCGGTTTTCGGTCAGAATTTCAATATAATCATCCGGTGTATAGTCCGAAGATCGTGCTTCTGTGCTTTTAATCCAGCCGGCCAGGTGCAATGAAGGATCATTCTGAAAATCGGATAGTGCAGTGTGTATTGCAATTGATATTTTTTCAATGGTATCAATTTCCCTAACCATTTTCGACATAACAAGATTTTTAAAATCGTTATACTTTTCTATATTTTTTTGTTCAAATATATCGGCTTCGTCTTTAATGGAAGCTTTTCTATGAAGAAATCTGTTGGACAGAACGACAGAAAAAACAGGAATGGTTTTTTTTACGGCATATTCATATTCAAGCTGCGTATAACTCTTTTTGGACGCCGGTTCGATTGACCCGTATCTTCCGCCAAGAATAAGCATAAAAATATCGGATTCGTCTATCCATTTATAGATAGTATCTAACTGGGAGCGGTTGCCCGCTTTAAATAATTCCATACCGGCAGGAATATGACCGGCATCGAGAATGGCTTCAACAGCAGCCTGGCGCTCTTCGATAAGATCGGTGTATGTAGATGATATAAAAACCTGTAATTTCTTTTTCATATGTAATTCTCCAATCTGTTTGTATCGGTGAAGAAATTATATCACATATCTCTCATCCTTACTACAAGCAATTGATCTGATGGCGGAAAAACGTACCGTTGTCTGAAGCAATCCCGTGTTCTGTACAGCAAAATCAGCATGATTTCCTGCGGAAAGCAGTCTTATGCCCCTGTCAGGGGGAAAACCGTTGCTGCGCTTTCAATTTGTCGGACCAGATTTCATAGCAGGGTTGATTTCGCAGGCAGCATAGATGATAATGTGGATAAAGAGGCAGTATTGGAACTGAAAAAGACTGGTGCGATTTTTTATTAATGAGTATGTTGTTAAGAAACCGCACTGTGCTTACGGGGGGACCAGACGATGAGAAAATATCTGTTGAAAAATAAATTTGTGCTTCCATATTTTATTCTGCTCACGGCCGATGCTGTCAATGTGTCTCTGATGGCGGTGCTTTTAAAGCAGACACTGGACGCGGCGATCAGTGGAGAGATAGGAGAGCTGAAAAGAACCACAGTCATGATCATTCTGTTTCTTTTTGAATATTCCCTGGTGAGCTGGGGAACCAGGACGTTGAAAACATATTACATCTCCGATGTGATGTCCGCGCTGAAAAGAGATCTGATGTCTGCCGTTCTGAGAAAACCGGTTTTGCATTTTTCGGATAAAAACAGGGCGGAATACGTCTCCATTTTTAACAATGATTTAAAACTGATCGAGGAAAAATATATAAATTCCGTGATTCTGTGTTTTCGCAGCAGTGTGATTCTGCTGGTTTCACTGGCAATTATGATAAGGATCGAGCCGCTGGTTTCGGCGGCCGCGATTGTGTTGTCTTTTCTGCCGGGGCTGATCCCGAAATTATATGGCAGGAAACTCGCCGTGTCGACCGAGGGATTTTCGGAACAGTTAAAACAATACAATCAGTTTATCGGGGACGTATTCAGCGGATTTGAGGTAGTGAAAAATTATTCGATGGAAAAAACAATTCAGGAGAGACATGGGGATAAAAACAGCCGGGTGGAAGACGGGCGGAAGGAGATGGGTAGACGGAAGGCGGAAGCGGACGTTTTCACGAATTTTATCGCGGTCGGAATGCAGTTTTCGGTCTTTGTCATCTCTGGTTTTTTTGTGATTGCGGGAAAAATCACAGCCGGGGATGTTCTGGCGATTACCCAGCTGATGAATAAAGTGGTAAATCCGGTCTTTGATATCGTGGACGGAAGGAACAATATGCTGTCCACGAAGATCATAGGGCAGAACATACGGAAGATCATACAGGAAGGCGGCGCAGAGGGCGGAAACCGGCGGGAGATTCCGGATGTCCGTAAAATCGAACTGAGTGATGTCAGTTTTTCTTATTCCCGGGGCAACGAGGTTTTAAGCGGCATTTCGCTGACACTGGAAAAAGGGAAAAAATATGCGGTTGTGGGAGAGAGCGGCGGCGGAAAAAGCACGCTTGTGAAACTGATTCTTGGCTATTATTCCGGTTACAAAGGAACAATTTTTTATGATGACAGGGACAGGTCAGACTACGCGCAGGAGAGTATTTTCCGTTATTTTTCACTGATCAGCCAGAGCGTGTATCTGTTTGAGGCGTCTGTCGGTAATAACATTTCACTATGGCAGGATATTCCGGGAGAGGAAATGGACGCTGTCATCCGGCAGGTACATCTGGACGAGACGCTACGGAAAAAGGGATGCGATAC
>CANDFU010000126.1 GCA_947384095.1 uncultured Roseburia sp.
TTCATCGGGTTCCCTGCCAGGATAAAAAAACGGTATCGCAAACAGGCTGAACACAGAGATACCAGAAAGCATGAACTGTTTCCTTACGCTTCAGCCTTCTCCGGCACTCTGACAAAATGGAACTGATATGCCAGATACTCCCCCATCTCAACCGGAAGCGGAATACCGGCCTCCATCAGCGCATCCGAAGCATATTCCCTGCCCGTTTTTTCCTCCCGGTACAGGCAGCCCTGCGGCAGCCCCTTCAGACGGATATAATTCACCGTCATATTTCCGTGAACGGCAAGCATCACCGCACTGACAAGAACCTCGGACCCGTCCTCCGCCAGAAACTGCCATGCCCCTGCTTCCGACGCACATGGATCCGTCAGGCGGAAATACAATCCATTCTGGATCAGAGGCGCATACTTCTTGTATTCCCCGATCTGCTCACGGACCTTCCGTTTCTCTTCCTCCGAAAGCTTCTTCGGGTCCAGTTCGTACCCGAACGTCCCAGCCATCGCCGCAACAGCCCTCGTCTCAAACGGCGTCACGCGGCCGGTCTGATGATTCGGAACCGCCGAAACGTGCGAACCTACGGCAGAAACAGGATAGCCGAACGACGTCCCGTACTGGATATCGACGCGGTCACGCGCGTCACTGTTGTCGCTGCACCAGATCTGCGGCGTATAATAGAGCATTCCTGCGTCAAAACGGCCGCCGCCGCCGCTGCATCCCTCAAACAGGATATCCGGATACCGCCGCAGGAGGCGCTCTAAAAAGTCATACAGGCCCAGGACATAGTCGTGCATCACCCTGCCCTGATCTCTCGTCCCGCGCGAATAGCAGTCAGACAGGCTGCGGTTCATATCCCATTTGACATACTCAATATTCCCTGCATCCAGAACCCTGCATACCTCGTCAAACAGATAATCAACGACCTCTTTTCTGGAAAAATCAAGCACAAGCTGATACCTGGCCCGCACAGGTTTTCTCCCCGGAACCGCAAACACCCAGTCGGGATGTGCGCGGTAGAGATCACTGTCCTCATTGATCCCCTCCGGTTCCAGCCAGATGCCAAACTTTAATCCCAGATCATTGACTTTTTCAATCAGGTTGCCCAGCGGCATCCCGATTTTCTGCTCGTTTACCCGCCAGTCGCCCAGCCCGCTGAGATCATTATCCCGTTTTCCAAACCACCCGTCGTCCATCACCAGCATCTCGATGCCAAGTTCCGCCGCCTCCTTCGCAAGCGCAAGAATCGACGCGCCGCTGAAATCAAAATAAGACGCCTCCCAGCTGTTGATCAGAACCGGACGCACCAGATCCCTGTACTTTCCGCGGCACAGATGCGTTCTGAAACAGACATGCAGATTCTGCGACAGACGCGCAAGCCCCGCACTGCTGTACGTCAGAACCACCTCCGGCACATAAAAAACCTCCCCCGCATCCAGCGGATAGGAAAACAGCTCGTCGGAAAGCCCTAAGAGCGCCCGCGTCTGATTAAACTGATCCCGCTCCACTTCCCCCTTAAAATTGCCGCTGTAAAGAAACGACATCGCATAGCAGCTTCCGGCATCCTCTGTCGTCTCCCGTCCGGCAATGATCATCATTGGATTGTACTGATGACTGGAAGTGCCTCTTCTGCTTCCGATCACCTGCGCGCCGTGAGCCACCGGCGTCCTCTGGACATTGCGCTCCATCGCATGGCGGCCGTAAAAAGAAATGAGATCAAAATCGCCGCCGACCCAGTCCAGACAGGCCGCAACCGCCTTCTCCAGATAAATCTTTTCCGTACCGTTGTTCGTGATGCAGGCACTCCTCGTAATAACATCCAGCTCCGGAAGAACGCCGTAGAGCAGCGTAATCCCCACCTGTGCAGACGCGTCCTCCAGATCGATCTTCAGCGTCTGCGCTTCCTTCTCACCGGCGTAAACGGCCGGCAGTCCCGGTATGTCATACTTTCCGTCCACAATACAGTGACTTTTATAACGAAAATCGCATCCATACGAGCCGTCCGCATTTTTCACGACGACGGCCATGCCCCGGTAATCTCCCGTCCCCTGGCCTGGCAGTTCCTGCGGCAGGACATCCATCGAGTAAGTCCGGTCTGTACCCGCGTCATAGGGATTCCCCGAAAATCCGCGATCCGCATAGTGTAGAAGGTAATCCATGCAGCCCTTCGTCCTGCGCCCGTAATACAGATGCAGGAGAAAACCATACGCATCTACTTTCATCTGATATGTAGTATCTTTTGTGTGTATCGTAAAGATCTTCTCTTTCTCTTCAAAAAAAATACTCATTCGTGCGTCTCCTTTGCAGATTCATCGATTATTTTGATCACAAGAGCTTCATATGGCTGTAAACGCATCTCACCCTCCAGGCGTTTTCGATCCCTGTTTCCGATCAGCACCGTCCCTGCCCGATATGCCTCCGGAATATGGTATTGTGTCTCCTCTTTTGTAAAATTACAGACCACAAGAAGCTTTTCGGCGTCCAGCGTCCTTGTATAGACATAGAGATCTTCGCGTTCCGGCTCAAGCAGCCTGTAAGAACCGTAGACGATCACCTTTTCCTGTTTCCGCAGGGCTATCAGTTTTTTGTAATAGGAAAAGACAGAATCCGGATCCCGCCGCTCCTGTCCGGCGTTGATGTCCACATAATTCGGGTTTACCATAATCCAGGGAATGCCTTTTGTAAATCCGGCGTTCTCACTGTCGTCCCACTGCATCGGCGTCCGCGCGTTATCCCGGCTGCGCATGCGAAGGAAACGCATCATATCCTCCGGAGCAATCTTTCCCGCCTCGGTCAGTTCGGCATAGGCATTGATGCTCTCGATATCCCGCAGATCCGCCACCGTCTCAAACGGACAGTTTGTCATTCCCAGCTCTTCCCCCTGATAGACATACGGCGTCCCCTGCATCATGTGCAGGCAGGTTGCCAGCATTTTCGCGCACACTTCTCTGTACTCCGGCGCATCACAGCCAAACCGGGACACGGAACGCGGCTGATCATGATTTCCCAGAAACAGGCTGTTCCAGGCAGCCCCGGCAAGCTCTGTCTGCCATCTGGACATCGTCTCTTTAAAATCCTTTAAACTGACACGCCGGTCCGTCCACTTCCCGAAATCCCCGTTATCCAGCTCCACATGTTCAAACTGAAACACCATATTCAGCTCTCTGCCGTCCAGCGAGGCATATTTTTTTGCCTCGTCGATCGTCACGCCCGCACACTCCCCGACTGTCATCAGGTCAAAACGCGATAGAACTTCACGGTTCATCTCCTGTAAATATTCATGGACCCGTGGACCGTTCGCGCACGGGCAGCCCGCATAAAGCGCTCCCGGCGCCATCACGCCGTCCGGAAGTCCCGGCTCCTTGGAAATCAGGCTGATAACGTCCATCCTGAAACCGTCGATTCCCTTTTCACACCACCAGTTCATCATCGAAAACACTTCCGCCCGCACCTTCGGGTTATCCCAGTTTAGATCCGGCTGCTTTTTCGAAAACAGGTGCAGGTAATACATATCGGTCGTCTGATCGTACTCCCATGCGGAACCCGAAAAACAGCTTCCCCAGTTGTTCGGCTCCTTTCCGTCCTTTCCCTCTCTCCACATATAATAGTCGCGGTACGGATTATCCTTTGACTTCCGGCTCTCCACAAACCATGCGTGTTCATCTGAAGTATGGTTGACCACAAGATCCATCACCAGTTTCATACCGCGCTCGTGAATTGCGGCGAGCATCTCATCAAAATCCTCCATGGTTCCGAATTCTTCCATAATCGCCTGATAGTCGCTGATATCATATCCATTGTCATCGTTGGGCGACTGGTATACAGGGGAGAGCCAGATCACGTCCACTCCCAGCTCCTTCAGATAATCCAGTCTGGACGTAATACCGCGCAGGTCTCCCACGCCGTCGCCGTCACTGTCCATAAAACTCCGCGGGTAAATCTGATACACCACCGCTTCTTTCCACCATGTTTTATTCATCTTTTCCTCCTATGCCAAAGCTGTAGCAAAGGCAGCGCGCAAGAAACAACAGATTCCGGGCCGCCCCCGAATTTGCGGCTCCGTCACAAATTCGAATGATCTTTAAAAAATCGCGTCATCGCGTGACTCGATCACAAGCAGAATCCCCCCGTCGAATGTAACAGATGCCTCCTCGTCCACAATCTCATTGCTCACCCCGAGCGAACAAAAACCAGTCAGCCGATAATCGGACAGCGGATATAAAAAACCCGACAGCGTCAGATGCTCCACCGCCTCGCTGTAAGGAATCAGCGAGACATAGCTGCCGTACTGCTCAGTCTTTTTTATGGATATCCCGTGCCGGATCATGCGGATACGATTCTGCGCGTCACACAGCTCCATGCGGATACCGGCCGTAAGGCCGATCCCCAGAAGCTCGATATTGCCGAGCAGATGATCAAGGCGTCCTCCGGTCGCGCCCAGAAGCGTAATCTTCTCCGCCCCCATCCCGATCGCAAGCCGGACCGCAGACTCCGTGTCGGTGTCGTCCTTCACAGGGTTTAACTGCTTCCAGACAATGCCTTCCTGCCCTTTAAACCACGCCAGAACTTCCGGCCGCACCGAATCAAAATCGCCGATAATGACATCCGGCTTCCTGCCCGTCCGGTACAAAAACTCCATGCCGGAATCCGCCGCCAGAATCACTCCGCCAGGGCTTTCATCCAGCAGGCCGCAGACAAAAGCATCCTCGATTGTTCCCCCCGAAATCACAAAAAAATGTCCTGTTTTCATTTCCGCGCTCCCTGCTATGAATTGAGGATCTTTAAAAAACACCGTGTATTTTCTGTGATATCTCCCCGAAATACCGCGCTTCCCGAGACAATAATATTAGCCCCCGCGTCCATCACTTCTTCCACATTTTCCAGACGGATTCCGCCGTCCACCTCGATGTCCGTCTTAAGCCCCCTCTCGTCCACTTTTCTCTTCAGCTCCCTGACTTTCTGAAGCGTGTAGGGAATCAGCTTCTGGCCCCCGAACCCCGGATTCACCGTCATAATCAGTACCATATCCACATAGGGCAATACATAGTCGAGCACGGAGAGCGGCGTCGCCGGATTGAGCGCAACCCCAGCCAGTATTCCCATGTCCCTGATCGACCCGATCGTGCGGTCGAGATGTACACAGCTCTCGGCGTGCACAGTAATCAGATCCGCACCGGCCCTGGCAAAGTCCGAAAGATAGCGCGCCGGTTCTTCAATCATCAGATGAACGTCAAAAATCCGCTCACTGTACGGACGGATTGACTGGATAACCGGAAGGCCGATGGAAATACTGGGCACAAACATTCCGTCCATGACATCAATATGCAGATACTGGGCTCCGGCCTCGTCAAGCTCCCGTATCTGCTCTCCCAGCCTCGAAAAATCTGCCGCTAAAATTGACGGTGATAAACAGTTCATGCCATCTCTCCCCCTGAAACTAGTATTTTCTGCTGTTTTTCATCTCTTCATATAAAAGCTTATAATTTTCATAGCGCAGACGGCTGATCCCCCCTGCGAGAAGGGCCTTCTTTACGCCGCACACCGGCTCATTGATATGGCTGCACCCGCGAAACCGGCATCCGGGTTCATATAAGGCAAATTCCGGATAGAGCGACGAAAGCGCCTCCTTTTCAAGTCCCGGAATATCCAGTGTGGAAAACCCTGGCGTGTCCATAATATACGTATCGCCACAGACCGCAATCAGCTCCGAATGGCGCGTAGTATGGCGTCCCCGCCTCGTTTTGCGGCTGACTTCTCCCGTCTCCATCTTTACATCGCTCTGCAGACAGTTGATCAGAGAAGATTTGCCGACACCGGAAGGCCCCGCCACCGCAGCCGTTTTTCCCGCGATCGCCCCGAGAAGGGCCTCCACACCGC
>CANDFU010000127.1 GCA_947384095.1 uncultured Roseburia sp.
ATGACGAGAGGTGACTGGAGTTCAGACGTGTGCTCTTCCGATCTCAGGGAGAAGCGGAAGCAGTATGTGGACGAGATCGCCGCGGTTTTTATTCTGCAGGGATATCTGGATTTTCTGGCGAATCAGAAACAGTAGACGGAAAGGAGTATTGGGTGGAAAAGATAAAATTTGTTGCCCCGGATACGCAGGAGGAGACGGAGTTTTTTGTGCTGGAGGAGACGAAAGTAAGCGGCACGCGGTATCTTTTTGTGACCGAGGAGGAAGAGGAAGACTGCGATGCGTATCTCCTGAAAGAGGTTGCGGCGGAAGACGAGAGTATTGTCTATGAGATGGTGGAGGAGGAGACGGAGCTTACCGCCATCGGAAAGATTTTTGCCGAACTGCTTGAGGATACGGATATCAGATTATAGAAGAGTGAGCGGAGATATAAATAGATGGAGGTAAAATTTTGAAAAAAGAGAAAACAGAAAAGCTTAAGATCATTCCGCTGGGGGGACTGGAACAGATTGGAATGAATATCACTGCCTTTGCGTACGAAGACAGTATTATTGTTGTGGACTGCGGGCTGTCTTTTCCGGAAGACGATATGTACGGAATCGATCTCGTAATCCCCGACGTGACTTATCTGAAGGAAAATATCGACAAAGTCAAAGGGTTTTTCATCACACATGGCCACGAAGATCATATCGGGGCGATTCCCTATGTATTAAAAGAAATCAATGTGCCGATCTATGCGACAAAGCTCACAAACGGCATTATTGAGCACAAACTGAGAGAGCACAATATGCTGACCAAGGTAAAGCGTAAGGTGGTAAAATACGGGCAGCATATCAACCTGGGATGCTTCCGCGTCGAATTTATCAAAACGAATCACAGCATCCAGGATGCGGCGGCGCTGGCTATTTACTCGCCTGCGGGCACGGTGATACACACCGGGGACTTTAAGGTGGATTACACGCCGGTTTTTGGAGACGCGATTGATCTGCAGCGGTTCGGAGAGATCGGAAAAAAGGGTGTCCTGGCGCTGATGTGCGACAGTACGAACGCCGAAAGACCGGGGTTTACGATGTCGGAAAAGACAGTGGGAAAGCGGTTTGACCAGATTTTTGCCGATCACCGGAACAGCCGTATCATCATTGCGACATTTGCCTCGAATGTGGACCGTGTGCAGCAGATCATTGACACGGCGTACAAGCACGGACGCAAGGTTGTCGTGGAGGGGCGGAGCATGGTAAATATTATCGGCATTGCCTCAGAGCTGGGGTATATCAATATTCCGGACAATACGCTCATCGATATCGAAGAGCTGAAGCACTATCCGGACGAACAGACCGTGCTGATTACAACGGGGAGCCAGGGGGAGGCGATGGCCGCGCTCTCGCGCATGGCGGGCGGCATGCACAAAAAGGTGACGATCAAGCCAAACGATACGATTGTGCTGAGCTCCAATCCGATCCCGGGCAATGAAAAGGCGGTATCAAAGATTATCAATGAGCTCTCGATGAAAGGAGCCAATGTCATTTTTCAGGATGCACACGTGTCCGGCCATGCGTGCAGGGAGGAGCTGAAGCTGATTTATTCTCTCGTGAGGCCGAAATATGCGGTTCCCGTTCATGGAGAGTATCGTCATCTGATCGCACAGGCGAAGCTTGCGGAGGAGATCGGGATTGAAAAAGACCACATCTTTCTGCTTTCGTCCGGCGATGTGCTTGAGCTCTCGGAGGAGAGCGCCGCGGTGACCGGAAAGGTACACGTCGGCGACGTCATGGTAGACGGCCTTGGCGTGGGGGATGTCGGCAACATTGTACTGCGCGACCGTCAGCATCTTGCGGAGGATGGGATTATTATTGTCGTGCTGACGCTGGAGGGCGGTTCCGGACAGGTCCTGGCAGGCCCTGATATCGTTTCGCGCGGGTTTGTCTATGTCCGGGGTTCCGAGAGCCTGATGGAAGAGGCAAAGCGTCTTTTGGACGACCGCGTACAGTACTGTATGGACAGAGGAATTACGGACTGGGGCAGGATTAAGACAGAAATCAAGGATTCCCTGGGTGATTTTGTGTGGAAGGAGACCAAACGGCGTCCGATGATCATGCCGATTATTATGGAAGTGTGAAAATGAATCAGATAGAGGAAGCATTAAACGGACTGCTCACGGCGATCAAGGGAAGCGACGAGTATGTCCGCTACCAGAAGATACAGCAGACAGTCGATGAACTGCCGGAACTGTCGGCGCAGATTGACACGTTTCGCAAGAGAGTCTATCTGTTGCAGAACAGCCACGGGAAGGTGGATGTTTACGATGAGACGGACCGCATCGGGCAGGAGTACCGGGATTTCAGAAAAAACCCGATTGTGGCGGAATATCTGGCGGCGGAGAGCGCGCTATGCCGGGTGATACAGCAGATTAACTGGACACTGATAGAGGAACTGGATTTTGAAGCCGGATTTGTGGATTAATGTGGCGGATGTCTGATACCCGAAGAGGAAAGCAGCGCCAGACTGGCGGGGAATGAACATGAATTTAAAGAGAGTGGTTTTTAAAATCGTCAGTATCAGCTTTTCGATACTGGTCACGTTACTGGTTGTCATAGGTCTTATGAATCTTGGAAAGTATTGTTATGATTTCGGGTACCGTGTGTTTACGGAAAAACCGGTGGCATCGTCGCCCGGAATTGACATTGCTGTTACGGTGGGTTCCGGCACGTCGGAATATGAGCTGGGGAAACAGCTTAAGATAAAAGGGCTGATCCGGGATGAAAATCTCTTTTTTGCACAGTTGAAATTATCTGCATATTCGGGCAAGCTTCTTCCGGGAACGTACACGCTCAACACCTCGATGACGGCGAAGGAGATGATGGCGGTCATGGCGGCGTCGGAGGATACGGAAGAAAAAGAGGATGAGACGGAGAAGGTGCAAAAAGAATCCGAAATGTCCACGGAGGAGACGGAGGATGCGTCGGAACCGACGGAAGGCGGAGAGGATCAGACGATGGATGAGGCGGGGGAAGAGCCGTGATCACAGACGAGAGACTGGTTACTTACATTCATTCCCTTGACAGGGGAAATACAGCGTTTCTGGATCAGCTGGAACGGGAAGCTCTCGACGCACAGGTGCCCCTGATCCGGAAAGAAGCGCAGGCTTTTTTAAAAGTGCTGCTGTCCGTAAAGCATCCGGCGCGTATTCTGGAAGTCGGGACGGCAGTGGGATTTTCTGCTCTTTTTATGGCGGAATATCATCCGGGGGAGTTTCATATTACAACTATTGAAAATGATGAAAAGCGGGCGGCGTCGGCGCGGGAGAATTTCCGGCGGGCCGGGCGGGAAGCGGAGATTACGCTGCTTTTCGGGGACGCAGGGGAGATTCTTCCCAGGCTGTCAGGAACGTTTGATTTTATTTTCATGGATGCCGCGAAGGGACAGTATCCTGTCTTTCTGCCCGACGTTCTGCGGCTGCTTGACGTCGGCGGCGTCCTGGTCTCGGACAATGTCCTTCAGGACGGTGACATTCTGGAATCCCGGTTTGCCGTGACAAGGAGGAACCGGACGATTCATAAGCGCATGCGGGATTATCTGTATCAGCTTACGCATCGTGAGGAACTGGTTACGGCGGTCCTTCCGGTCGGCGACGGGATTACGGTGAGCACGAAGCAGGAGCGGAAAGGAGAGCGCGTATGAGAAAACCTGAATTACTCGTCCCGGCGGGCAGTCTCGAGGTGCTTAAAGTCGCCGTGATTTACGGAGCAGATGCAGTGTACATCGGCGGGGAGGCGTTTGGGCTCAGGGCAAAGGCGAAGAATTTTTCGGCAGAGGAGATGAAGGAGGGGATCCGGTTTGCCCACGCACGCGGCGTGAAGGTTTACGTCACTGCGAATATCCTTGCGCACAATACAGATCTGCCTGGCGTGCGGGCTTATTTTAAGGAGCTGGCGGAGTTTGAAAAAGAGGAGCGGCCGGACGCGCTGATTATTTCAGATCCCGGCGTCTATCAGATTGCAATGGAGGCCTGTCCCGGGATAGAGCGCCATATCAGTACGCAGGCGAATAATACCAATTATGGGACATACCGTTTCTGGCATCGTCTTGGCGCGAAGCGGGTTGTCTGTGCAAGAGAACTTTCCCTGGAGGAAATAAGGGAGATTCGCGCCAATATTCCGGACGAGATGGAGATTGAGGCGTTTATCCACGGTGCAATGTGTATCTCATATTCCGGAAGATGCCTGCTCTCTAATTTTTTTACGGGGAGGGACGCCAACCAGGGCGAGTGCACGCATCCGTGCCGCTGGAATTATTCGGTTGTGGAGGAAACGCGGCCGGGAGAATATTTTCCGGTTTATGAGAATGAGCGCGGTACATTTCTTTTTAACTCGAAAGATTTGTGTATGATTGAACATATTCCCGAATTAATGGAGGCGGGTATTGACAGTTTTAAAATAGAGGGTAGAATGAAGACAGCACTTTATGCGGCGGTCGTGGCGCGCACTTATCGGAAAGCGATTGACGATTACGCCGAGTCCGCAGAGCTGTATCAGAAAAATCTGCCATGGTACCGCGATCAGATATCTGACTGTACATACCGGCTGTTTACGACGGGATTCTTTTTCGGAAAGCCGTCGGACGAGGGGCAGATTTATGGGAACAGTACGTATGTGAAGGAATACACATATCTGGGAGTCGTGGAGGAGACAGACGGGGAAGGCATGTGCCGCGTCACGCAGCGCAATAAGTTTTCATCAGGGGAAGAAATTGAAGTCATGAAGCCGGACGGAAGAAATGAAAAGGTTATCGTAAGGCGGATGACGGATGATAAGGGGTGTGAACTTCAGTCGGCGCCGCACCCGAAGCAGATACTATATCTTGATCTGGGCGGGGCGGCGGAGCCGTACGATATTTTAAGAAGAAAAGAAGAGGATGGTGGAAGTCTATGAAGCAGGAGAAGTATGTTGCATACGTGGGCACGTATACCCACGAGAATAGTGTAGGAATCCATATCTATGACGTGGACGCGGAGCAAAACCAGCTTAAGGAGCGCAAAGTCGTTCCGATCAACAATCCTTCGGATCTTGTCGTCTCCAAAGATAAACATTTTCTGTATTCGATTGCGGACGAGGGCGTGGAGGCATTTAAGATTCTTCCGGACGGCGACCTTGAGCCGATGAATAAGCAGTGGATCGGCGGTATGAGGGGCTGTTATGTTGATGTGGACAACAAGAACCGGTATCTTTTTGTGGGCGGGCATCACGATGGGCGTGTGAGTATGATGCGCCTGAACAAGGACGGGAGTATCGGTGGCATTGCGGACGGTGTATTTCACAAGGGGATGGGCCGCAGTATTGCGCAGCGCAACTTTATCCCGCATGTGGACTGTGTGAAACTGACGCCCGATCAGAAATTTCTTTGTGCAGTGGATAACGGGCTCGACCAGGTAAAGGTATATAAGATTGACTACCGGAGAGGGAAGCTGAAGCTGATCGATATTATCAGAGGGCAGCTGGAATCGGCGCCGCGTATGATCCGTTTTTCCAGGAACGGCAGATTTGCATACATTCTTTATGAGTTGCTGAATGCCGTGGAGGTATACCGCTATCGGGTGACAGACGACCAGCCGGTGTTTGAAAAGATACAGACGATTGCCACGAATACGCAGAAGGACGACGATGTGTGCGCGGCTTCCGGGATGGAAATATCGCGCAGCGGGAAGTATCTTTTCTGCAGCAATGCGGGGATTAATTCCGTCATCTGCTACGAGATTGATCCGGAGACGGGGATGCTTACAGTGGCGTTTAATTCCAGGGTGTGCAGCGACTACCCCAAGGTGCTCGCGATTTATCCGGATGAGAAGCATTATCTGAC
>CANDFU010000128.1 GCA_947384095.1 uncultured Roseburia sp.
CTCCCCGGCTGCCGCGAATTTCTCCAGAAAATCCATTTCCTTTACCCGTTTCCACGCCGCGCTCTTCTCATCGCGTCCAAGCAGAATATTTTCCTTAATCGTCCCCGGAATAATATAAGGCGTCTGCGGCACCAGATAAATCTTTTTTCTCAGAGAGTCATTACGGATCCCGGAAAGCGGGACGCCGTCGATTTTGATCTCCCCAAAATCATAAAACTTCAGCAGTGTCTTCATCAGCGTGGATTTTCCCGTCCCGGAATCCCCCGTGATCCCGATGACTTCCCCCTTGCAGGCGGTAAAGCTCCCCCTCTCGATCAGACATTTTCCAAAGCCGATTCCCTTCACATCGGCCTGGATGCAGGAGACCGACTCCAGCTCCCGCTCACCGTCTTCCTCCCGGTTCCCGTCAAGCTCCCGCTCCACATAGTCTAGCGCGCCTTTAAGGTCGCGGATGGTGATGTTGATGTCGATAATGCTGGAGAGGGAACTGGTGTAAATGCCGCTGACAAGCTGGATAAATACCATATCCGACAGCGACAGCTTCCCCTGGCCGAACAGCAGGACGACATAAATATTGGTAAAATTGGTGATGAGGGCCATGCAGAAATTGACCGCCAGACTGCAGTCCCTGGCAAAACGGTTGACCTCGTAACTCTCCTGCTGAATCGTTGAAAGCTTTTTGTCCAGAATCCCGATCAGCCCTTCTCCGCTCTCCTGCTTGACAAACTCGGGATTGCCGACGATGGCCAAAATATCCTTTTTACATTTCGCCGCCACGGTCTGCATCCGTCCGCTCCGCTCCCCGAGCGACTGATTCAGCTTTTTCGGCGCAAAATAATAGAGCGGAAGCAGCAGGAAAAACAGAAGAAAAATCGTCCGGTTGATGAAAAACAGAATGACCAGCGTGGCGAAAATGCTTAAGAACGAGATAAAAACCCCCGACACCGCCTGGGAAAAAAGCAGGAAGACCGTCTCCAGCGTGGAGGTGAGCTTTTCCACCAGATAACTCGGCTCCAGCTCAATAAACTTCTGATACTTCATCCGGAACATTTTTTCAAAAATATGCTTTCCCTCCTCGACTTTAAAGAGCCTCCCGTAACCAAGCTCAAAGTGATTCAGTATGTATTTTGACACATAGGAGAGGCAAAACAAAAAAAGATAAAGCGCCACCGCATTTTTGTCCAGGGCGGGCGTATTCCTGCCCAGAATCTCCCTTAACAGATAAGGACACAGCAGTGTGAGAAAACTGTACACGACGCTGAGCAGAATATTTTTTAAAATATAGCCTTTATAGTGTTTTAACAGATACGATGTGTAAGGTACGTTCCGGTTCAATTTTAGCTCCCTTCTCAGAATTACAGAATCTCCGTCAGTCTGTAATCACAGGGCGGCTGCCCTCAGCCCGCTCTATCCAGACCAGCAGACGCTCTCTTAACTCCTCCTTTATCCGGGCATAGGCAGGGTCAGACACGACGTTGTTAAGCTGATGCGGATCCCGCTCCATGTCATAGAGAAAATCGTCTGCATACCGGTCAGATGCCGCCGCCTCATTTCCGTTGATACCCGGCGCGCAGACCGCATACGTATAGCGCGCCGTGCGGATGCAACGCCCCACCCGGCTCTCGGAAATCTGCGCAAAAATCTCATTCGCCCTGTCCGGATTCTTTTTTTCCACAACATCCAGAAGATTTTCTCCGATCATGGCATCCCCCACATCCACGCCGGCCAGGGCCAGAATGGTTTTGGGAAGGCTCGCCGTGCTCACCAGCTCCTCCACGGCCGCGCCGCCCATGAAAGGGCCTCCGGCGATGACCAGCGGCACATGCAGGCAGGCGTCATGACACGACCTTTTGTAATCATCGCCGCCGTTTAAATGGGCGTCTCTGTTGCGTGTCTGAAAGTGGGAGCCATGGTCGGAAGAAAATATGATGACGGTATTGTCATAAAGCCCTTTTTTCTTCAGCTTAGCAATCAGCCGGCCCAGATTCTCATCCACGCTGGCACACTGCCCCAGATAGTCCGGATATTCTTCCGCCGCGTTGCCTCCCAGCGCTTCAAGATCTTTTGGCAGGATAAAATCACAGAACCGCTCCTTCGACCCTTCCGGCCCCTCATAATGCCCGTGATCATTCTGATGGTGCGGCTCGATCTGGGACACCGTCAGAAAAAATGGCTTCTCACCGTGATAACCGTCGAGAAATTCCAGCGCCATGTCATTGATACAGTCGGCCCGATACCCCTTAAAATCAATCCGCCGGTCATTCTCATCGAAAACATAGCCGTCATAACCGTGAGAAGTAAACTCCAGAACATCGGCAGCGCGCCAGTAGCCGGTATAACCGCCCCGCAGTTCACGTGGGACCGCAGTCACCGTGTAGTCCGCCGCTGGCGTTTTTCCCGGCCCGCGTCCGCTCGCCAGATGCCACTTGCCGACATAGGCAGTCTCATAGCCCGCCTCACTGATATAATCTGCCAAAGTCCTTTCATGGACGGGAAGCATAATATCATTGCGAAAGCACCCGGTCTGCGTGGGATACTTCCCCGTCTGGAACACTGCCCGGCAGGGGCCGCACACCGGCTGCGGGGAAAAGGCGTTATCAAACCGCACGCCCTCCCTCGCAAGCCCGTCCAGATGAGGCGTAATATTCAAAGGCTGTCCAAAACAGCCGCACGTATCCCATCTCTGCTGATCCGTAAAATAAAAAACAATATGATAAGGCATCCGTTCAATCCCCCTTCCCGGCAGCCCGCACTGCCTTTCTATAGATCACATACGAACACGCCGCCGTCACAAATTCCGTAAAACAGAACGCTGCCCACACGCCGTCAGCTCCCGCAAACCGGCTGAACACAAACGCAGCCGGAATCATAATCACCGTATAGCGCAGCAGTGAAATACACAGGGCCGGCGTGCCCTTCCCCAGCCCCTCCAGCGCCCCGGAACAGGTGACGGAAACCGCCGATACGGGAAATCCCAGGCTGATGCCGTGCAGCGCCGCCACCCCGATCGCAATCGTCTCTTTATTTTCCGTAAAAAGCCCGATCAGCCGCTCCGGCATTATCCAGGACAACAGCGTACCTGCAAGCATCACAGACGCCGTGAGTGCAAGAGAGGTCCTGAAAATCGACCGGACACGCCCGTGTTCTCCCGCGCCGTAATTATAGCCCATCAGCGGCCGGATACCCTGGATAATCCCGTTTGCCGTCAGATAGATAAACGTCTGCAGCTTATAGTACACCCCGAGCACCAGCACATACTTTTCCGAAAACCCGGCAAGAATACCGTTTAAAACCGAGATCAGAAGAGAGGGGAGCGCCAGTGTCAGCGAAGCCGAGATCCCCACGGAATAAAGCCTCGCCGCCACTTCCCGCTCCGGCCGCATGGATTTTCGCTCTATCTTTACCGGGATCCCTTTCAGAAAGTACACCAGGAGATACACCAGCAGGGTGATGCTCTGCCCGATTCCCGTCGCGTAAGCCGCCCCGGCAATTCCCATGGCCGGGAGCACGCCGAAGCCAAAGATCATCAGCGGGTCGAGAACGATATTGACCACAAAACCGCACATCATTGCGAACATCGATACTTTCATCATCCCGACGGACTGAAAGATTTTCTCAAACGACAGTCCCAGCGTGATCACTGTGGAAAATAAAAACGCCCGGTTCGAATAAACCAGCGCCAGGCTGATCACATCTTTATCCGATGAAAACATCTTAAGGAACAGCGGCATGACCGCGATGGCTGCGGCCATCAGCACGGCCCCGTGCAAAAAATTAAGCAGCGTCCCCTGCGACGCCGCTTTATCGGCCCTCTTCTTGTCTCCCGCCCCCAGATAAAACGCCACGCCGGCGTTGATACCGATTGCAAAACCGATCGCAATCGCATTGATCAGATTCTGCACCGGAAAAACGAGAGCGAGCGCCGTCATGGCGTCCTCGCTCAGCTTTGCCACAAAGTAACTGTCCACAATATTATAAAGCGAATTGACTGCCATGGAAATCACCATTGGCAGCGACATGGACAATACCAGCGGCAGTATCTTCTTTTCCTTCATAAACGTCTGTTCCATACTCTTCCTCTTCATTCCAGTTTCCCGTACAATTCCATCGGCACATACGCACAGATCCGGATACCGTCCGCCTCGTATTCCTCCGCGAGCAGTTCTCCCTGTTTCCGGATCTGCTGCAGAATCCCCGCGTCCGTATAGGATATCGTCCGCTCCACATAGATTTTATTTTCCCGAAGCAGCCTGCACAAAAGGTCTTTCAGATCGTCGAGCCCGCTCCCCTCCTTTGCAGAGAGAAAGAGCGCGTAGTCGGCCTTAAAATCGCGCACCGGTTCCAGCCCGGACGCCACATCCTGCTTGTTAAAAAGCGTGATCACCGTTTTCTCCCTGATTCCCAGGTCAAAGAGCGTTTTATATACAATATCCATCTGCTTTTCCCTCTGGGGATTGGAGGAATCCACCACGTGGAGAATATAGTCGGCATACCGCGCTTCCTCGAGCGTGCTCTTAAACGCCTCGATCAGATGATGCGGAAGCTTGCGGATAAACCCCACCGTATCCGTCAGCAGAATCTCCTGGCGCCCCGGCAGCGAAAGCAGCCTTGTGGTCGGATCCAGCGTTGCAAACAGCTTGTCCTCCTCCAGAACCCCGGCTCCTGTCAGCCGGTTTAAAAGCGTCGATTTTCCGGCGTTGGTATAACCGACGATCGCTGCCACGGGAACCTTGTTTTTCGTGCGCTGCGCCCGTGTGACATCCCGGTGCCTCTGTATCTCCTTCAGCTCACGCCCCAGGCCGGCTATCCGCTCTTTGATCAGACGGCGGTCCACCTCCAGCTTTTTCTCACCAGGCCCTCTGGTCCCGATCCCGCCGCCCAGGCGGGACATAGAACGTCCCAGGCCGGTCAGCCTGCCCAGACGGTACTTAAGCTGCGCCAGCTCCACCTGGATTTTTCCCTCGCTCGTCGTCGCATGCGCCGCAAAAATATCCAGAATGACAAGCGTGCGGTCCATCACCTTCGTGTCCAGCGCTTCTTCCAGATTCCTTAGCTGCGCCGGGGACAATTCATCGTCGCAGACAATTCCCGTGGCGTCCCGCTCTGCGAGCAGTTCCGCGAGCTCCTCCACCTTTCCGCTGCCGACATAGGTCGCCGGGTGGATCTTTTCCCTCTTCTGAATCAGCGTTCCCGCGACAGACGCGCCGGCCGTTCCCACCAGCTCCCCGAGCTCCGCCAGGGAATCTTCCGTATCGTCCCCGTCCTGTTCGCTGACGCCGACCAAGATCACGCGCTCTTCTGTTTCTTCTATTTTAAATTCTTCGGCCATATGTTTCCTCCTTAATCTTTCTGTCCGCCCTTCCATGATTTTGCTCTGCAAAACCCTGCACCGGCACGCCGGAGCGACAAACCCGGGTGTGAAAAAGCTGCCAGGCTTATTTTCATGTCATGCCCCCTGTGTGTCCTCCGGCACGCTCTCCGTATCGCTTTCCGCCGCGTCCGCCGCACCCTCCGCGCCTGTCTGACGGTACTTTAAAAAAAGATACTCCCGCTGCGCGCTGGTATCCTCCGGATATAGTGTGACATACTCCTGCACGACCTCCCACGCATGTACAAAATCTCCCAGATATTCACTGCAGATAATTTCATTCTTCATCAGTACATTCCGGTTGGACACCTCCTCCATCGCAAGCGCCCGGCTGATATAAGAAAGCGCCCCGGTATAATTTCCTTTTCCCATTTCGATCTCGGCAAGCGCATTGACCGCCACACAATCCGCCGCGCCGCTGTCCACATACGTCTGATAACAGCTTTCCGCTTTCGCGAGATCTCCCTTACCCTCA
>CANDFU010000129.1 GCA_947384095.1 uncultured Roseburia sp.
CTGGCAGTGTGAATGTCCGGACACACCGCGACAAAACATGCGTATTGTTTATAATTGGAATGCCGTTCCGGGGCTTTGGAACAACATCGTCTGACGTCTCAAAGACTCAATTATTATAGTACACGAATCCTTGTGTGTCAACTAATTTATGGCTTTTTCTCCGACTTTTCTCAGAATCCGGTCTGCCGCTTCCGCACCGGACAGCCGCCCGGTTTTGGGGCATTCCTTAACCGGGACGGCTGCCGTCTTAAGAGCATCTTTTACTCTCTGAGTCTCTTCACATTCCGTTTCAGCGACTCCACGGCCGCGTCCACCTCAGCGCGCGTCGTGTCGCCGCACAGCGTCAGCCGCACCGTTCCCGGCGCATACGCTTCCGGGACGCCGAGCGCCTCTATCACATAGGAGATCCTCTCTTCCCCGGTGTTGCAGGCGGAACCGCCCGACGCACAGATCCCGTCCTCGTCAAGCAGAATCAGCAGGGAAGCCCCGTCAAGCCCCTTAAAACTGACATTGACATTGCCCGGAAGCCGCCTGCTCCGATGGCCGTTCAGGCGGACATCCGGAATCTCATGCATGATCTTTTCTATCAGATAATTCCGCAGCATCGTCTCCTTCCGGACACGGCGGCGCATACCCGAAAAAGCAAGCTCCGCGGCTTTTCCCATTCCGACGATCCCCGCCACATTCTCCGTTCCGGCCCGTTTCCCGCTCTCCTGTCCTCCGCCGTGAATAAAGGACGGAATCTGCACCCCCTCACGGACATAGAGAAACCCCACCCCTTTGGGCCCGTGAAACTTATGCGCGCTTGCACTTAACGCATCGACCGGATAAGACCGCACGGAGATCGGAAGCTGGGCATATGCCTGCACTGCGTCAGTGTGAAACAGGACCTGCTTTTCTCGCGCGATTTTTCCGATCTGCATAATCGGTTCAATCGTTCCCACTTCATTATTCGCAAACATAATCGTAATCAGCGTCGTATCCGGACGGACGGCCCGCATCACCGCCTCCGGAGGCACCATCCCATATTCGTCCACATCCAGATACGTCACCTCATATCCGAGGCGTTCCAGATACTCACAGGAATTTAAAATAGCGTGATGCTCTATCCTGCTGGTAATAATATGGCTTCCCTTCTTCTTTAACGCTCCTGCGATGCTCTTGACTGCCCAGTTGTCCGACTCGGAACCGCACGATGTAAAATATATCTCCGACGGTTTCGCGTCCAGCGTATCCGCAATGACGCCGCGGACACGGGTAAGCGCCTCCCTGGCCTCCTCCCCGTAGCCGTACATAGTGGACGCATTCCCGAAGTTTTCATCCATATATGGCTCCATCGCCTGTTTCACCACATCCGACATCCGGGTCGTCGCAGCGTTATCCAGATAAATCACCCTGTTTTCCTTCTTTATTTCATGACTCATTTTCCACTCACTTCCCGCATATATAAAATATAATGTAATTACCAGGAGGCCGCATTGCGAAACATCCAGATACCCAGACCGCATTCCACCAGCCCCACCGTAAAAAATTCCTTTATCACCGGTACGCTGCTTCTCACCGCCGCCGGTGTACTGACACGCCTGATAGGCTTCTTTTATAGAATATTCCTGTCACGCACGATTGGTGCAGAAGGCTTAGGAATTTACCAGCTCATCTCTCCTGTGAGTGCACTTGGATTCGCCGTCACCGCTGCCGGCATCCAGACCTCCATCTCCAAGTTCGTTTCCATGGAAATCGGGAGGAAAAACCCCGCGGGCGCCAGGCGCTATCTCTTTACCGGCCTTGGGATTTCCCTGCTCTTATCCCTTATGGTAAGCCTGTCTGTCCATAAATATGCCGCCCTGATCGCAGACGCCTGTCTGGGAGACGCGCGCTGTGCACCGCTGCTTCAGGTACTCTCCTACTCCTTTGTCCCGAGTTGCATCCACGCCTGTATCAACGGTTACTATTACGGGCTGAAAAAAACAGGCATCCCTTCCCTGTGCCAGCTTATCGAGCAGATTGCGCGTGTCGGCAGCGTTTACCTGCTCTGCCAGATCGCCGTCAGTGAACAGCGTCCCGTCTCGCTCACAATCACCATCTGGGGCGTCGTCATCGGGGAGATTGCAAGCACGCTTGTCTCTGTGAGCGCTGCCAGACTCCGCCCCGGAAAGAAAAATACGGCCTCCGGCTTTTATGTCTGTACAAAAAATCTGGTGCGCATGGCCCTGCCGCTGACCGCAAACCGCGTCGTTTTAAACCTTTTTGCCAGCTTCGAAAATATTATGATTCCGAACCGTCTGAAACTGTTCGGATACACAAATTCCGAAGCACTCGGCGTTTACGGAATTCTGACCGGCATGGCCATGTCCATCGTCATGTTTCCCTCCGTAATCACAAACTCCGTCTCCGTCCTGCTGCTGCCCACCATCTCCGAGGCGCAGGCCGCCGGAAACGAAACGCTGATCCGGCGTACCATCCGCAAAACCATCGAATCCTGCCTTGCCCTTGGCATGCTCTGCACGGCCGGTTTTCTTTTCACCGGCAATATCCTCGGAAACGTTCTTTTCGGAAATGCCCTCGCAGGAACATTTATTGTAACCCTGGGATGGATCTGCCCGTTCCTGTATCTGAGCGCCACACTGAGCAGCATCCTCCACGGCCTCGGCTTTCCGGGACTTACATTCTGCCTCAATCTGACGGCCTGCGGCATCCGGATCCTGTTTGTTCTTTTCGCCGTGCCGCATTTCGGAGTCAGAGGCTATCTGTGGGGCATCCTCACCAGCCAGATTTTCACGGCACTGCTCGCAATCCTGCTTTTGTCAAAGAAAACGAAACGCCGCATCGCCTCCTGACGCAGCCCCCTGCACGTTATACGGCCGCATGCCAGAAAAACTCCAGACACAACTATACCGCCCGGCCGCAGTTTTTTATTCCGCGGCCGGGCGGTATCAATTATATTCTTCACACGTTACTGGTTCCCCGAATCCGGCAGTGATTCTCCGCCCTCATTTGTTTCCCGCTCTCCTTCCGGATCCTGCAGCTCTCCCTGCATCTGCTGTTCCGGCGGGACCTCCTGCTGTTGCTGGCCTTCCTGCGGCGGCTGCTCCGGCGGGACTTCCTGCTGTTGCTGGCCTTCCTGCGGCGGCTGCTCCGGC
Organism: uncultured Roseburia sp.; assembly: GCA_947384095.1. Taxonomy (GTDB): domain Bacteria; phylum Bacillota; class Clostridia; order Lachnospirales; family Lachnospiraceae; genus Roseburia. The sequence goes on from CANDFU010000129.1 coordinate 3,141, forward strand.
GGGACGCCGGCCTTCAGCTGCTCCAGGGCCGCCTCCGCCGCCGTCAGGACCTCATAGTTGGAAACATATGCCTTTGCCTCTTCCGACAGCGCATTGTAGAGGCTGCGCGCATTCACGATTGCCGTCTCGCTCTCCAGCGTAACCGTACCGATCGCACTGATCGCATTGATTACGGCAGACGCCTCCTGCTCCAGGGCCGCCTTGCTCTCAGTCCCCGGGAGGGTATAGACAAGAACCGCATATCCCTTATCGATGGCCTCATAGATCGTTTTCGCCACGGAAGGCGGCAGATTGATGCACCCGTGGGAACCGTTTGTCTTATATATGCTTCCGCCGAAACTTCTGCGCCAGTCGGCGTCATGCATACCGACGTCGCCGGCAAACGGCATCCAGTACTTTACGGGCGTCGCATAATCCTCTCCGCGCAGTACGGCGTCCCTCGTCTTATAAGTCAGCGAAAATGCCCCGGTCGGGGAAGAATGGCCTTTCGAAACATTTCCGGATACAAAATCACTTTCGATCACCAGCTTCCCGTCTTTATACAGAAACAGATGCTGTGCCGTCAGATTGATCTCCACATAGGAATCGCCATAGTCATTTTCCCCATGGCTGTTTGCCGTCTGCAGATATACCGGCTCCCGTTCCAGGTCCCCTCCTTTTTTCAAGTCTTCAAGAATCTGCTCCACTTCACCGGCATTGTCGATCCGCCAGCCGTAATGGCCTCCCGAAACGGTCACCGTCGTCCCGTAAGTCGTCTCAAGCGTTTTGTCCTGATATGCCGTATTGTACTTCTTTCCAAGCGACCTGACATATTCCAGCACTTCCTCTTCATCCACCTTCACTTTCCAGTTTTCCTGCGAAAGCCACGTACTGATCATATCCCCGTCCAGCACTTCCTTCTCTTCTCCGAAGTCATACGTCACTTTCGTCCCGGAATAAAGGTTCAGCGTGTCAATCAGCGCAAGAAGCCGCTTGTCATCGTCCGGAACATCCGGTTCCACGTAACAGCCGCTCTCATTCAGATCAAGCGTGTCCGCCAGGACGAGCACGGCCTCCTCCACTTTCTCCTTAAGCGCCTTTTTGTCAATCGTCGTACCGTAATCCGCGGAAATCAGGGCATATCCTTTTCCCTTCCGGTACGGACCATAAGTCGCATCGACCGGCTTTCTCTGGCTGCCGCTCTGCACAATCGAAAGCGATGCAAGCACTTCTTCGAGCGCCTCTTCATCATAGGAAACCATTTTATCAAAGGTAACTTCTGTTTTCCGGAACAGCCCGGCAATCCACGCAAAACCGTTCTGCTTTTCTAAAAGTTCCGCCGTCTCACCGTGGAAAACAGGCGCAATCCCGATGCTGCTTCCCGAAATCGTCTCCTCTGCACCCTCTCTGCCCTGAAGCGTCAGCGAATACGCATTGATCTCGTCTCTGATCAGCGCCTCCACCGCCTCCACACTGCGCCCGCCTACCGCAATCCCGTCGATAGTCGTTCCGACACAGAAATGACTTCCAAAATAAAAAGCCACGGCGACATAAATTCCGACCGCCAGCACCGTGGCAATACCCATCGCTGCCAGCACTGTATGCTTTTTGTTTTTCATCTGCCTTTTCCTTTCCTCATATTGTATACATATTCCGCATTCCTGCACCAATGAACCAAAATATAGAAATTCTATTATTTTCAGCGAAAAATACACATACTATTATAATTGAGGAAAATTTCTTGTCAATATATTGCCTTAATCGTAATATTTCTGTAAACATTTTCCATGCCCCTCCGCAATACAGGAACGTCCGATACCGGGTGCAGATACATGTCCGAAGCAGAGAAGCGCGCGCTACGGCGCACTTCAAAAAGATAAAACAATTATTTTGCACAAAAAACAAAGAAAGCACTTTAGAAAATCTTAAATTTTAGATAATCTTTCTTAAAATATATGGAAGATAATTGTTTCTTAAAAAACGCTATGATATAATCGCAGACGAATCAAAAAGAAAGCGCGGCAGATTACAGGATTCCGGCGTATCCGGCCCGTTGCCCGCAGAAGGAAACAAACGTATTTTTTTAGAGGTGACTGCCATGAAAACACTGAGTACCTGCCAGAAAAAGTCAGAACGGGACTTCGCCGCGAAAACACGCGCCGCATGCTCCGCCTTCATTGAAAAAAATAAACATGGATTGCTTCTTTTGTATTTTGCCATCTACCTGCCCTGGTTTGCCTACCTGGAAAAAACGGTGACAACGCACTTCCATGTGATCCACGTCGCACTGGACGACTTCATCCCGTTCTGCGAATATTTTGTCGTTCCCTATTTTCTGTGGTTCGCCTATATAGCGTGGGCCATGGGATACTTTTACGTCAGGGAAAAGGACGAATATTTCCGGCTCTGCGCGATGCTGTTTACCGGTATGACCGTATTTCTCGTAATATCGTCGGTCTATCCGAACGGACATTATTTAAGGCCCGCCGCATTTGAACGCGACAATATCTTTGTGGATCTCGTCAGATGGCTGTACAGTACGGACACCCCCACAAACCTGTTTCCCTCCATCCACGTATACAATTCCATTGCGGTCAACATCGCCGTGTGGCATTCATCGTCTTTCCGCGGAAAGGAGCGAAAAAAGAGGATCGTCCGGTACGCTTCCGCCGCGCTTGCATTCAGCATCATCCTGGCCACAATGTTCTTAAAGCAGCA
>CANDFU010000130.1 GCA_947384095.1 uncultured Roseburia sp.
GCGGATAATCTGATCAAAGAGTCAGATATCGTAATTTTTGGAGGAGCTCCTGTTTTTAATTATCGTTATCAGAATTTTTATGAAAGAACTGCAGTTACCCTGGAAATCGCTCAGGAGTATAATAAGCCGGTTATTTTCTCTGCAATCGGAATTGAAGGATACAGCGAGGAGAATGAAAAGTGCCAGAGGGTAAAACAGGCATTAAATTTTGAGTGCGTGAAACAGGTGACGACCAGGGACGACCTTGATTCGCTGCAAAAATATAAGGAAAATGAACAAATGGTAGTGGATAAGGTTTCAGATCCGGCTGTTTTTTCATCAAGTATTTTAAGAAATTATAAGGTAGAAGAGAAAAAAAAGAAAAAAATAGGCATCTTTATTTTGCGGCACAACGGATTTGTGGATAATAAGATTGATTTTTCGGGACAGAAGGCGGCAGCGTTCTGGGTGGAGCTGATCCGGGTCTTAGAGGAAAAGGGGTATGATTACGAGCTGGTGACGAGCGGTCATTTTGCGGATGAAGCCTTTATTGATTATCTGATAAGAAAATACAATGTGAATCAGAAAAAATGTGTTTTTAATATGAATTCACCCGAACGGCTTGTTAAAAAGATTTCTTCGTATGTGGGAGTCATTTCCTGCCGTCTCCATCCAAGCATTATTTCTTTTTCGCTGGATGTGCCATCACTGGGAATTGTCTGGAATCCGAAGGTCAGAGGGTTTTATGACAGCATCGGCTACGGTGACAGAGTGATTGAGGTGAAGGATATCAGTGCAGAGCAGGTTGCTGAAAAACTGGAGCTGGCCATGAAAGAGGGCATAGAAAAAAGCGAGGAATTTCAGATGAGCGTGTACAATTCATTGTTTTATGGGATAAAACGTGCCATCGGGATGGAAGACAGCGCGCTTGTGCCATTCGGTTATGAAGAGCTTGTGAAAAAGCTGCCTGTCTATGAGGGAGATTCAAAAAAGGAGCGGGAGAATAAACTGGAAAGAAAATTCCGCAGAATGTATCAGAAATATAATGACCGTTTTGAGAAGAACGAAAGTCAGAAAAAGAAGATTAAGAAGCTGGAAGAAGAAATCCGGCGCCTGAGAGAGAGTCTGTAAGAAAAAACCGGGAGAATGCAAACGCATTCTTCCGGTTTTTTACAGGCAATCCGAGATTATAATTTTTGGGAAACGGCTGCGCTCTGGCTTCCGCCCAATGTAATGCCCGAGACTTTGGTGAAGGCTGAGACTTTATAATAATAGGTCTTGCCGGATTTCAGATTTTTGTCTGTATATTTTGTCTTTGAGTTGCCGGACAGGGTTGCGCATTTTGTGTAGTTGCCATTTTTTGACGTGGAACGGTAAACAATATATCCGGATGCGCCGGAAGTCTTTTTCCAGCTTAAATTGATGCTGTCTTTTCCCTTTTTGACTGCCTTGAAGGACTTTGGAGCCGCAGGGCAGTCATGTCCTGCCATATTGATCGTGATTTTACCTTTGTTCTTCTTTAAGATATTTGATTCGACAGAGCCCTTTACGCTTGCCGTAAGTACAATCGGGGCATTTGTGCTTGAAATCGTGTTTTCGACAATGTTGACTTTTTTTCCATCAAAGAAGATGCCGGACTGGCTGGAAGTGCCGGTCAGCGTATTCTTTCTGATGGTAACCATTTTATCACAGGAACCGGTGCTGAACTGGATCAGGTCGCCGGAACATTTTGAAATCTTATTGGAAGAAATTTCAAGTTTGTCTTTCAGGCTGGCAAATGCGATACCGTTGCCCTTGCAGTTGGTAATCGTGTTGCTCTTGATTGCTTTGACCGAGCTGTTTTCGTATACCACGATACCGTGATAAGTACAGGATTTGATTTTATTTTTTTCGATCAACGTGGCGTTGGCAGTTCCCTGCAGATTGATTCCGTAGCCCTTGGAAGAGGAAATAACATTCCGGCTGATCGAGCTGGCGGAAGATCCGGTGTAAATGTAGATACCATTGACATTGGGAGATACGATGGTATTGTCATTGATCTTGTTACCGGTGCTCTTGGCGGACAGATAGATACCGCTGCCTTTGCTGCTTCTGGTATAATTGATTTTGTTTTTTGTGACGGACGATTTTTTGGTATCAGAGAATTCAATGCCGTTGCCCGATGTTTTGATGGTGTTGCCCGAAACCTTGGCTCCGCTGACGTAGTAATCGCCTTTCGGAATCCTGTCTCCGTTTCCTTTTATCGCGCTCGCCGCCAGAAAGCCGTTGACGGAGATCGCTGCCGTATCGTAATCCACGTACGGATCCTGACCGGAAACCGTGATATTGTTGTTTTTGATCACAATGTTCTGATCAGCAGCTGGTTTGACATAGGACTTGGATGTCTTTGTCGGTATTTTTCCTTGTCCTGCAAGCGTAGATGCAAGGTAGATCCCGTTCTGGCGCAGTGAGTCTACCCTGACGCCGCGCGGGGTACCGGAAATCGTATTTCCGGAGATCTCACAGTTGATCCAGTTCAGGCCCTGGATCGCGGCGCTCTTCACTTCGGAAAATTTGCAGTTTGTGATTTTGATGTTGTCCGCGGGATTGTTTAAAACTGCGGTATGGCTTCCGACGCCGCGCGGAACGTTTGTAAAGGTACATTGATCGATCGTGAGATTCTTTACCGGAAGATCCTCGAAACGGTATCCGCTCATATGGCCTTTTACAAGAATATCAACCTGAATGGCCTCGTATGTCATATCGCTGGAGTCTTTCGGCAGTTCCTGATCTTTAAAGGTACACCCTTTGATCGTGACGTCCTTAGCGCCTGCAATTTCCATGAGATGACCGTTCTTTACATTTTTTATGGTCTGGTTGATCATGGTAAAATTGGCAGCGTGCGCGACTTTCACGGCTGTGGTATTGTTTTTGTTTTCATCCCATACGCCGCCGTCCAAAGTAATGTTTTTGTAATAATATCCGGACTTGTTGTCTTCGACTTCGCCTACTTTGAGCATATTTGACTTACCGTTTTTCGGCAGCTTGAAAATGACGCCGGACATGGACAGGTAAGTATTGCTGTAAATATAGAGGCTGTGTTCCAGCGTATAGGTTCCGGCCGGAACTATGATTTTGTACGGAGCGGCGTCTGTGGCGTTGTCGCGTGCTTCATTCAGAAGATCCTGAACGGCGCGGAAGGCGCCTTTTGCCGAGATGTCGCTTTTGGATACATGGACGACTTTGTACTTTTCGGCTGCATCCTTAGAGGAAGATACTGCCTGGAGTGATGCCGTATTTTCAGGCTGTGATTTTTCTGTGAGGGCAGCGCTATCGGTGCTCTCGGAAGCCTGCTTTGAGAGATCGTCCGGTATGGAAGGTTCCTCCGTTGATTCCGGAAGCGACTGTATGTCTTCCGTGAGTGTTTTGGCGTCGTCCCTGTTTCCGGTGTTTTCTTCGGCGGAAAAAACGGCCTCACCGGCAACAGAAAAGGCTTCGTCCCCACTTTGAGCTGCGTACAGCAGTGAGCTGTCTGTAAGAATTACGGCAGCGCAAAGGAAACCCGACACAGCAATTTTTAAGTATTGCCTGAGTTTCATATTACTCCTCCTTTATGTTTGTGGATATTTGGATATTTGTGCATGGCATCTATGAATAAAAAAGATGGATGCAGATACAGTTTTATTATATCATAGGCGGATCCGGGTGGCAAGGAAGCATGAGGGGATTTTCAAATATGGCCTTATTTCTGCGCGGCTTTTGCTTATGTCGGGTCTGTGGATGCCGCGCAGGCACAAACTTTGCATATCAGAGGGAAGGAAAGGAAAAGGAACTTGCAAACAGGCCGGGACAATGATATGATAATAGACATTCAGCTAAAATGGGTTATGGCAGGGAATGGGCGGGGGAAAGTATATGGAGAGTCGTCTGATCAGAAAAATTATCTGGCTTTCTGTGGGATGTATACTAGGTCTGATAATAGCTCTTATGGTTGTCAGCGGAAGCAGCAGCCTGAATGATTTTTATGACGGAGGCAGGGTCTGCGACATAACGTTGGAGATGAGAAACGCAGAGTTCTATGGAGCGCAATATGATGCTGCTGAAGAGAAATTTGAGATTACAGATGAAAATGCATATAAAGTTTTTTCACTGTACGGGATGGAAAGAAACTGGAATTATATTGTTTTTGAGTTGTCGGGGGTAAATTGCGAGTATCTTGATGCAGTGTTTGAATATTATAACCAGAAAGGAGAATGTATTCATACAAAGGACGTCAGACTTCTGGAGGGGCAGAATGTAGTGGACACGAGTGGGATCGGATATGGTATGGTTGTCATCAGGATGTCCGGTCAGACAGGGGCGACGGTTTCCTTTGATAAAGTACAGTTTCGGGAGAAGGCGGTGGAGTATGGGGACGGGAGAACTGTGGTTGTATGGTGTGCCGTCTTTATCGTGTATCTTATCGTAACCATTGCGTTGTCGAAGCTGTGCAGCGGTTTTTTTAAGTACATTCCCGACTGGTATATGACGATCGGTTTTCTACAGGAAATTTATATCAGAGTGGGGGAAAGTTTTGGAAAAAAAACGTTATGGATCGGGGGCAGGGGAAAAAGCAGGATCAGGACATGCATATTTTTGTTTTTGATCCTGTATATGCAGGTGATCACAGACATGCATTTGTATGAAACGGACCAGTATTATAAAATACAGATGCTGGTGTGTTCGCTGGCGGTTGTGGCGATAGGGATTTTGTGTTATGAGAAGAAGCCGGTGCATGTCAACTGGAGGAATCCGCTTGTGTGGTCCTGGCTGATTTTATGGCTTATGGCCTGCGTATCTGATTTTTTTGTGGCAAAAAGGTATTCTTTTCTGGGCTATATCATGTTGTCTGCGATTGGATTTTTTATTTTTATGTGGAATAACATGGAACAAAAATGGGGTATTGTCCGTGAATTTATATCGGCGGTTCTGATTAGTTTTATAGTTACATCGGTATTCTGTTTTCTGTGCAGGCCCTGGCAGGAGGGAACGCGTTATCTCGGATCTTATTATAATCCCGGAATGTATGCAATGTACGTGCTGTATGTCTGGATTGCCTTCTGGGGAGATATCGATGAGAAGATAGGCAGGGATAAGCTCCCGGCACTTGTTTTTTTTGAGGTGGCGGGGGCAGTGCTTGCCGGCATGCTGGTGTGGCGGACACAGTCTGCGTCGGGTGTCATCCCTGCATTTCTGGCAATGGCAGTTTTTGTTTTCAGACAGTTTTTTTTATCCAGGCCGACGGCTGTGAGGAAAAAGAGAGCAGTGCTTATCCTGGCATTTGCGTTGATGATCGCGGCCCCGGTCATAAAAATCGGGACCTGGGGGATGATTCATCTGCCCGGGATATTCGGAACGGAGATTAAAATGGAGGATGATACGGTCCTTTTTTCATCGCAGATGTTTCCGGAACCCGTGCACGTGTATGCGGCGGACATTGATGATGCAGAAGAAAAAGGAGTGATGAATAACCGTATCATTCAGAAACTGTTTGGAAAACAGTCTTTTGAAAAATTTACTTCCAGAAGAAATCTCTATTGGGCGGGGTATCTGCGGGAAATCAATCTCTTGGGAAACAGAAATAAAGTAAATCTGTGGGGAGGCAACCGCTGGCCGCACAATGGGTTTATTGCCATAATGTACCGGTATGGAATATTTGCGGTCATTCCGTATACAATTATGGTTTTTGCAAATCTTTTCTATGCATGGAAATATATGTTTACACAAGAAAACAGATATGGATATTTTCTGTTTGCGGGGATGCTGGCCGCGCT
>CANDFU010000131.1 GCA_947384095.1 uncultured Roseburia sp.
GCCTTGCGGTATCCTTCCGGAGACGGCATCCCGTAATTGTGTTTCATACAATCTTTCAGATCCCGGCCCTTGTGTACGCCGATCACCGTGACGGGCTGTCCGTCCAGGTATGCAACCCCGCCTACAATCGCCGGATCATCCCTGTACTGCCGGTCCCCGTGGAGTTCCATAAAATCGTCAAAAATCACATCCATATAATCTACGGAAGCACAGCGCCCCACTTTTCTCGCCGCCTTCACTTTTTCCCAGGCCGAAAGCGGCTCAGCGCCCGCCGCCCGCTCTTTCATCACTTCCGTCGGCTCATAATTGTCGTCCATGCGCAGCGGATCAAAACCGGCATATCCCGCGCATCTGCGATTCATTCTGATCAGCCGGTACAACGTCATTTTTAAATCTTTCCGCTCCACAATGGCGTCCACAAAGCCATGTGAGAGCTGAAATTCCGCGCGCTGAAAGCCGTCCGGCAGCTTCTGCCCGATCGTCTGCTCGATCACACGGGTGCCTGCGAAGCCGATCAGAGCCCCGGGTTCCGCCAGAATGATATCGCCAAGCATCGCAAAGCTTGCCGTCACGCCTCCCGTGGTCGGATCAGTCAGAACGGGAATGTACAAAAGCCCCGCGTCGGAATGGCGTTTTAAAGCGGCAGCCGTCTTTGCCATCTGCATCAGCGACACAATCCCTTCCTGCATCCGGGCGCCCCCCGAACAGCAGAACAGAATTACCGGAAGCTTTAGCAGGACAGCCCGTTCCACGGCTCTCGCAATTTTTTCTCCGACCACATGCCCCATGCTGCCCATCAGAAAACGCGCATCGCAGACGCCGATCACCGCTTCCTCGCCGTAAATACGGCATCGTCCCACCGAAACTGCCTCGTGCAGCCCGGTTTTCTCTTTTGCAGCCTTAATCTTTTCCCCGTATTCCGGAAAATCCAGCGGATTTTCTGATTCCAGTTCTTCACACCAGGGTTCAAACGTACCGCTGTCCGCCACCATTTTTATCCGGTTTTTTGTGCGCACGCGGAAATAAGCGCCGCATTCATAACAGACATATTTCTGCTTTTCCACTGTTTTTTTGTTGACCTGTTTTCCACAGGCAGGGCAGACGATCCAGCCCTGTGACGCCGCGTCGCTTTCCCGCGTTTTCGCTTTCACTCTCGGTTCAGACTGACGCTGCGTCCGCCATTTTAACAATGCCGTCATACAACTCCTCCATCACCCGGCCCGATTGCGAACGTCAGTTCCGCCGTACAGACCGTCTTCCCGTCCACACTCGCCGTCGCTTTCCCGACGCCGATCGGCCCTTTCTGCCGGATAATCTCCGTTTCCAGCACAAGAACATCCCCCGGCACCACTTTTTGTTTAAATTTTGCTGCATTGATTCCGGCAAAATAAGCCGTTTTCCCCCGGTTTTCCTCCATTCCGAGAATCGCCACCGCCCCTGTCTGCGCAAGCGCTTCTATAATAAGTACCCCCGGCATTACCGGCTCGTCCGGAAAATGACCTGCAAAATAAGGCTCGCCATAGCTTACGCATTTCTTTGCCACGGCGCGCACCCCCGGTTTCAGCTCCTCCACCGTATCGATCAGAAGAAACGGATGGCGATGGGGTATCATTTCCTTAATCTGTTTTATTGTAAGAACCGACATATCTACCTCCCCGCGGTAATTAATACTTTTTAATAAGGAGGCTTGCATTGTGCCCGCCAAACCCAAGCGAGTTGCTGAGCGCATACGGTATATCCATTCTGGCCGCCTCCCTGCAATAGTCCAGATCCAGTTCCTCATCCGGAGTCTTATATCCCACGGTTGCGTGGAGATATCCCTCCTCCATCTCTTTGACACAGGTCACAAATTCAATCGCCCCGGCCGCACCCAGCAGATGGCCGACCATGGACTTTGTGGAATTGATCTTAAGTTTCCCGGCATGTTCCCCGAATGCAAGCTTAATTGCCCGCGTCTCAAACAGATCGTTGTGATGTGTCGCCGTTCCGTGCGCATTGATATAAGGCACATCCTCCGGCGATATCCCGGCGTCTTTTATTGCATTCTGCATTGCCCGCGCCGCACCCTCCCCGTCCTCCGCCGGAGACGTGATGTGAAAGGCATCCGCAGTACAGCCATATCCAGCCACCTCGGCATAAATGTGTGCGCCGCGCTGCTTTGCGTGCGAAAGCTCTTCCAGAATAACGACAGCCGCGCCTTCCCCCATGACAAAACCACTGCGGTTCTTATCAAACGGCAGCGAACACCTTTCCGGATCCGACTCGCCCGAGAGCGCAGTGAGCGCGGTAAACCCGGCAATCCCGATCGGACAGATACTCCCCTCGGTTCCTCCGGCCGCCATAATGTCCGCCTCACCATACTGAATGCTGCGAAATGCTTCCCCGATGGCGTTTGTTCCACTTGCGCACGCCGTCACGACATTGATATTCTTTCCCTTAAGGCCGAACTGAATCGAAACATTTCCGGCGGCCATATTGGATATCATCATGGGGACCAGCAGCGGGTTTACCCTGCCCGGCCCTCTCTCAAGCAGTCTTTTGTGCTCGCGTTCCAGCGCCTGAAGGCTGCCGACCCCGCTCGCGATCGAGCAGCCGGCCATATACGAATTTTCCTCTTCCATGGAAAGGCCTGCATCCGCAAAAGCCTCTCCTGCCGCCGCCACAGCGTACTGGCAGAACAGCTCCATCCGCTTTGCCGCCTTTACGTCCATATATTTTTTTGCGTCAAATCCTTTTACTTCCGCCGCAAGATGACACCTGTACCCGGACGCGTCAAAATGCGTGATCTCTCCGAATCCGATTTTTTTCTCTTTCACGGACTGCCAGAATTCCGGAACGGAAAGCCCGATGGGCGTAATCGCCCCCATACCTGTTACAACTACACGTCTGCTCATGATTTTCTCCACTTTCAGCTTACTCTTATTATTCCCTTAAACTCATCTTAACGGCAGCGCCTTTTTACACGCGTATCCCCGGAAACTACATTGATATGCCGCCGTCCACACAGATTACCTGCCCCGTAATATAAGACGCGTATTCCGAAGCCAGAAACACGACAAGCTCCGCAACGTCGTCCACACTTCCCATCCTCTGCAGCGGGATCTGCTCCTGCAACGCTTTTTTTGCGCTCTGTGGCATGGCGTCCGTCATCTCCGTCTCAATCAGGCCCGGCGCAATCGCGTTGCAGGTGATGCCGCGGGACGCAAGCTCTTTTGCAACGCTTTTCGTCAGCCCGATCACCCCTGCTTTGCTCGCGCTGTAATTTGCCTGCCCTGCATTTCCCGAAACACCCGATACCGATGAAACATTGACAATGCTCCCGCTGCGCTGTTTTAACAGATACCGGGAAGCATGGCGGATCGTATTAAAAGCTCCCTTAAGATTTATCGCAATCACCGCGTCGAAATCTTCTTCACGCATCTTCATCACAAGGCCGTCCCGGGTAATCCCCGCATTGTTTACAAGAATATCCAGACGCCCATACCGGCCGATGATATCACCGATCATCTTTCCACACGATTCAAAATCCGAAACATCACATCCATATACCGCCGCCCGCCCGGACTGACCGATTTCCGCCGCCAGCGATTCGGCACGTTCCTTCGAACCATTATAATTGATAACGACAAAAGCCCCTTCTCTTGCCAGCGCTTTTGCGACCGCTCTTCCGATACCACGTCCCGCCCCCGTCACAAGGGCCACTTTTCCTTCTAACATAGAAATCCTCATTTCCGCCAAGGGAAGGCTTTTTCTTACCTTTGTTTTTCAAGGTAACGATTAAAATCGTCCATTTTTTCAATATTTACCGCCGTCACATTCCGGTTAATCTTCCGGATAAAGCCAGTCAGCGTGCGTCCCGGGCCGATCTCCACAAATTCGTCGACACCGTCGCGGATCATTTTTTCCACCGACTGCTGCCAGCGCACCGGCGACGATACCTGGAGCCGCAGCAGATCTTTGACCATAGACGGGTCGACGACATAATCTGCCGTCACGTTCGTCACATAGGGCACCGAAATGGGTTTTACCTCCACCGCTTCCAGCGCCTTTCCCAGCCTTTCCCCTGCTCCTGCAAGCATCGGCGAATGAAACGGTCCGCTGACCTTAAGCGGCACAGCCCGCTTTGCCCCTGCCTGTTTACATGCTTCGCCTGCAGCGGACACTGCCGCCTGTTCTCCCGTGATCACGATCTGCCCCGGGCAGTTATAGTTTGCAACGGAAACAGTCCCTTCCACTTTTCTGCAGATCTCCTCAACCGCGGACGCGTGCAGCCCCAGCACCGCCGCCATCGCACCGCCTTCGGGCACCGCCTCCTGCATATAAATTCCTCTTTTGCGGATCAGGGAAAACGTATCTTTCCAGTCCAGCACATCCGCCGCGAGAAGGGCGCCATATTCGCCCAGGCTTAAACCCGCGGCAACATCCGGACAGATATCTTCCTCCTTCAGCGCCTTTAAGATTGCCGCCTCAACAGTCAGCATACAGATCTGTGTGTATTCCGTGACATTGATTTTGTCATTTTCCTCAAAGCACAAGGCCGCAATATCAAGCCCGGACGCCTCCGAGGCCATACCAAACACATCGCGGCAGACGGGAATATTCTCATAAAATGCTTTCCCCATTCCGACGTACTGTGCCCCCTGCCCCGGAAACACAAAAGCTCTCTTCCCCATATCTACCTCCTATGCCGTCGTAAATTCTTCCGCATGGCCAAGAAGCGCCTCCGCCTCCGCCATGACTTCCTCTATGATCTCCCTGCAGGTCTGTTCCTTTTTCACCAGTCCCGCACACTGCCCCGCCATCAGGCTGCCGTTTACGACATCCCCTTCCACGACAGCCTTGCGCAGAGCGCCGACGGTGATTCGTTCAAGCTCTTCAAACGATGCGCCCTCTTTCTCCATCTTCAGGTATTGCCGGCTCATCTGATTGCGAAGGACGCGGATCGGATGGCCGGTGCTCATCCCGGTAACTTCCGAATCAATGTCCCGCGCCTTTAAAATGCGCTCCTTAAAATTTTTATGTACAATCGATTCTGCGGAAACGACAAAACGCGTACCCATCTGAACCCCTTTTGCGCCGAGCATCAAAGCCGCCGCCAGACCGCGGCCGTCCGCGATGCCCCCTGCCGCAATAACCGGAATACTGACGGCGTCCGCCACCTGCGGCACGAGCGTCATTGTCGTCGCGCTGCCGATGTGGCCGCCGCTCTCCATTCCCTCCGCCACCACGGCGTCCGCTCCGGCGCGCTCCATCATTTTGGCCATAGCCGCGCTCGCCACCACGGGAATCACAATGATTCCCGCCGTTTTCCAGGCCTCCATATATTTTGCAGGGCTTCCGGCTCCGGTCGTGACGACCGGGACTCCCTCCTCAATCACAATCCGCGCAACGTCCTCCGCATTCGGGCTCATCAGCATAATATTGACGCCAAACGGATTTTTCGTCCTTTTTTTCGTTTCCCTGATTTCCTCCCGCACAACTTCGGGCGGAGCCGCAGCCGCGCCAATCAGCCCGAGCCCTCCGGCATTCGATACGGCCGCCGCCAGATGATGCTCCGCCACCCACGCCATGCCGCCCTGGATCAGCGGATATTCCGTCTTCAGCAAATCAGTTATCCCCGTCCTCATTCCTCGACGCCTTTTCCTTTTAAAAACTCGGCCACATCGTTTACAGTCACAATGGACTCCAGATCCTCCGACGGAATCTAGATCGGAAGAGCACACGTCTGAACTCCAGTCACCTCTCGTCATC
>CANDFU010000132.1 GCA_947384095.1 uncultured Roseburia sp.
CCCGACACGAATGAGCGACGCTATGAAGAACGCCCTCCATTCGCCCCTGCTGTGATATTGAACAACCCTTTCTATTTTCCATCAATATGCAATATGTTTAAACAATAATACCACCTAACAGAAACAATTTCTGATATTTCAAGTTCATTATTTCAGGTACTACCTCTCCAAAATCCACTTCACAAACCGTCTCTGCCATTAAAATTCCTTTTTGTAAATCTCTTTCCAACTCCCGTCCTTCCTTTTTTAACGCCACAAATTTCCTTTTCTCCTGCTCAGACATATTCAACTGTTTTTTTCTTTCCTGACTACTGCCAATTCTTTGATATAAATACCAGGCAGAAGACATTGCCAAAAAATAAATTTCATTTTCATACATACGATACAACTCTTGAAACGTCAAAGTAATAGAATATAAATTCATGTGCGCATTTTTTACATCAATCATCTTTCTTTCCACTTCATCTGACAAAGCAATCGCAGACAAGCATATGCTCGCCGCTTTATTCCCCACATTTGCTTCTACCAGCGCCCATTCGCAGAAAAAAGCACGAGCTTCCACTACATAATGAGTCTCCCGAAATAACTGTACTGCCCGCTCAGGCTGATCTACCTTTCTGTATAATTTTGACAAATGTACAACTATATATACATCAAACGGATCTATTTTCAAAATCTCTCTGTCAATTCGAACTGCCAGTGTATTATTCCGGTTCATAAAATGTTCTGACAAATACCGCCAGTCTCTGAGACGTTCTATATATTCTCCTTTTTTGTTTGCCTCTATTGCCGCTTGTGTCATTTCAATAAATAGTTCATCAAAATCATAATGAAATTCTTCATCCAATATTTTTCTTGCAGATTTTGCAATAGAACCATGACGAGTATAAATCATATCTCCGCTTACCGCACTGGCAGCTTCATCACCCAGTGGTCCCAATATATTTTTCTTAACTTCCTTTTCCTTACAATTATAAAGCTGTGCCAAAACAGGTTTGGACAAAAAAAACAACTTTTCTGAATGCATCGCAACAATATATGCAAAAGCATTCAACAGCGTTTCATGATAAAGCGGTATTTTTTTAAGGCGCCTAAGCATTTCTCTCACATGGTCATGAAGTTCATCTCCATATCTAGTTGCCAACATCGCCCCTAACAAAGCCCCTTCATCTGGTTCATTAATTTTCTCGTTTTGTGAAGATTGCAACAGACGTTTTTTTGCCTCTTCCGCACTTAATCCTTTAAGTTTTCCAAGCCCTTCATTTCCTAGCGCACTCCATGCATCTATAAATCTTTCCGCATCCTCTTCGCTGATTCCTTTCAGACGCGGCCTGCTAAAACTTGACACGCTCCGCCAATCCAACTTGTCTGCATCACTGTTAATCCAATCAGTATCTCTTGCACACAATATAAAATGTATATGCTGATGCTTTCTTCTTTTTACTTTTTTTAATAATCCAAATATCTGTTGCGCAACAGAAAAACAATTATCCACACCAATAATCCAATTTCCCTTTTGGGTTAAATATAAAAGTTGCTCTTCATGGAACTGTACATCCTTTTGAGGATACCGCAAAATTAACGCCTGCCAATCGTTTTCTTTACACAATTCCCGAATCGTTTGCAACATGATCGTTGTTTTTCCTTCTCCGCCCGCAGCAGACAATAAGACACATTTAATCTGATCTTCCTCATTAGATTTTATGAATTCTTTCTGCAGATCAAGCACAATTCTTCTGAGTGGTATATAAGATGAAAAAATGTCATTATAAGATGGTTCTTTTCCATCAAAATATTTCAATATATCCGCCTTTTCTGGTTCTTTTCTATTTTTGATAAATTCCTCATTAATCAAATGCCAGCCAGGAGGTACTCGTATTTCTTCGTCTTTTTCTTTTTTCTTTTGTTTTACCCCCATAGGAACAACTTTGCATGGAAACACCCAGACATCGGTTCCTTCCTTTCTTTGGGCTGCCGGAAAATGATCAGAGGAATCCAAAACAAATCTATCATTACTATGCGACCAGCGCCTGGGCATAATGATAACCGTATTTTCAGTCATGTCCAAACATCCCCAATACAAAGAATTATAATAAACCTCATCCTCTCTCGCCTGAAAAGCTGCACCACACTGAATCGATAAAAATCCCGAATCATTGACTATCGTATATCCTCCGCTGTTTTTATGCATGTGACCATGAAGATAGATTGCATTATGCTTTGCAAGCAACGCACATGATTGCATTCTTTGTTCCTCTTTCATCCAATTCAGTGGATGGTGTCCTAAAATCAGCTTATAATCACACTCTTCCAGCTTTTCCAAAGCTTCTTGTAATATCCATTTTCCAAATGAAAGTTTCTCTTTATCTTTATCAGAATTTGACAACCATGCCGTATTAATTCCCGCAATGCCAACTTTATATTTTCCTTTTTCCAATACATCATAAAAATATGCCTCCTTGTTGAAAATATCATCTACGGGAAAACATAAGCCATCCATTCCAAAACCACATTTAAATTCAGCAAAACGTTCAAAAATTTCTTTCCTCTTTTCCCATCCCTTTTCATCTGTGTCAAAAAAAGTAGGTTTTTTCTGAGGCACATCATAGAGAGAAAGCGCTGCAACATCACATTTCTCTCTATCAATATCGTGGTTTCCCGGAATTATATATATTTTCGGAAATATGTCATAAATGTCAACAAAAGGTAAAAGAAATTCATCCGCAAAAACGGCATACTCTTCCTTTTTCCCTTTATTCGCTATATCCCCAGTTATAAAAATCATATCTGGCAGAATACCCTTTTCTTTCTGCTCCTTCATATGAGCATGAATACTTTTAAACAATTTTATCTGTGCATAATTATCTTTGCCAATATGAAAATCTGATAAATGCAACCATCTTATATTTTCCATATTTCTCCTTTTCTTTTGTACATTTCTTCAGAACCTATTTTTGTAAGTTAGCAGCCACCACCTCATACGTTGGTTTAATATTACTTCAAAATACTACTGATATACCATGCCAGCTTCTCCCTCTCTGCGCCGCTTTTTACACACCTGTGTCTTTTCGGCCGGCAGCACGCAGGCCTGAAACGCCATGGCAGTCTTCACCGTTGTTCAGGTTCTTATATAAAAGTGGCAAAAAAAGGCGCCAGTATTACCGTCAGAAGCCCTGCCGCCGCGATGGTAAGGCCGCTCATCGCTCCCTCCACTTCTCCGATTTCAATCGCCTTTGCCGTCCCGAGCGCGTGCGCGGAAGCTCCGATCGCAATCCCCACAGCCATCGGTTCTTCGATCCGAAAGATCCGGCAGATCGTCTCCGCAAACATATTTCCGATAATCCCGGTGATTATAATCACTGCGACAGTGATTGTGACAGAACCGCCCAGTTCCTCTGAAATCCCCATCCCGATTGCCGTGGTGATTGATTTTGGAAGCAGTGTCACATACTCTCCGTGCCCGAGCCCGGACAATACCGACAGGACAAACACGCACAAAAGACTTGTCAGCACGCCGGATACAATCCCTGCCGCAATCGCTCCAGGATACTTTTTTAACAGCCCGACCTGCTCGTAAAGCGGAATCGCCAGACAGACCGTCGCAGGCGTCAGAAAATAACTGATGTATTTCGATCCCGCCTCATAGCTTTCATACGAAATATCGGTCGCCAGCAGAAACAGAATCACACCCACAATGGCGACAAGAAGCGGATTGCAGACCGCCAGTTTCAGCTTTCTCTTAAGCAGTACACCGATCTCATAAAAAAATATACTGATAAACACGCCAAAAAAAACAGAATCTTCCAAAAACACTTTCATTTTCTGCTCACCGCCTTCTTTTTCTTACGGATGACATACTGCGCCGCACGGCCGGATGCTGCCATAACCACCACAGTAGACACCACAACAATCACTGCCACCGGAATACAGACCGGCCTTAAAACATGCCACGCGTCAATAAGCCCCACCCCCGCAGGGATAAACATCAGCGGCATGATTTCAATCAGAAACTTTCCGGCGTCTCCCACCGCATCTTTCTTAACGATATGTAATTCCAACGCGCCAAACAGCAGAAGAAGTCCATAAATGCTTGACGGCACCGGAAAGGGGAGCAGGCTTTTTAAGCCCTCCCCCAGAAAAGAAAACAACAGAATAATAAAGAGCTGTCTGATATACTTCATTTTTCCCTCCAGCATACATGAATCCGATTTCTTACAGAGAACCGCGCAGCCCTGTTCTGGCCGGATTGTCAAGAAGTCTGCCTTCCCGTCCAAATCGTGAACCATGGCAGGGGCATTCCCAGGCCTTCTCTTCGGGATTCCATTTCAGCACACATCCCATATGCGAGCAACGCTTTCCGGGAACCGGCCGCAGGATTCCCTTTACCGCTTCCAGCGCGTTCGCGGCAAGCTGCGGTTTTATCATGTTCCGTCCCGGCGTAAACAAATCCGCAAATTCATTGTCTTTTTCCTGTACCAGGTCCGAAAGAATCATGGCGGAAACCATCGCACTGGTCATACCCCATTTGTTATACCCACAGCCCACGTACAGATCCGGCGTAGAACCGGAATAGCGCCCGATATATGGCATTTTGTCTAAAGACATGCAGTCCTGCGCCGCCCATGCCCCGACAAATTCCGCACGGGGCAGACAACTGGCTGCCTCCAGTTTCAGCCGGGTAAGTCCCCATTCCCCGCGACCGGGCCGCACGGCCGCCCCCGCAGCAAGGCCGCGCGGCCTGCGGCTCTTTGAAACCGTCTTTCCGGTCCGGTGGCTTCCTCCCCCGACCAGAAGTATTTTTTTCTGATTCCGGAAAGACAGGCCGGAAGCGGCCGCATCCACATACATTCCGTCCACATCCGGCGCATTCTTCCATGCCGTCACATAGGCCCGCTCCTGATAAAGCTTCATATAATAGCTCCCCCGCGTGTTGATAAACGGAAAATGTGTCGCGACAATTATTTTCTCCGCTCTGACCGCCCCTTTTTCCGTCAAGGCAAGGTGCTCTGTCATGCTGCGGACACCGGACTGTTCATAAATATGCAGTCCCTCTGCCAGTCTGCCCGCAAATTTGAGCGGATGAAACTGGAGCTGACGCGGAAAGCAGACCGCTCCCTCGGTACGGAACGGCAATTTCACCCGTTCCACGAATTTTGCCCTGCCTCCGATGCGCTCAAGCGCAGCCATCTCCCACTCCAGGAGTGACCGGTCCGCCCTCGCATACACATACGCATTTTTCTCCTCCAGATCACACGCGATCCGGCTGCAAAGTCTGCGGTACGCTTCTACCGCCATAAGATTCGCCTTCAGATAGAGCCGGGCTGCGCCGATCCCCTCTTTCTGCATCAGTTCACCGTAAATAAGCCCGTGCTGTGCCGTAATCTTTGCCGTCGTATTGCGTGTGATCCCGCTGCAGATGCGGTTCTTTTCCAGCAGACAGTAATCTACCCCTGCCTGCTGCAAAAAATATGCACATAAAATCCCACAGAGCCCGCCCCCGATGATGAGCACATCCGTGTGAATCTCCTCCTCCAGTGCCGGAAATTCCGGCATGTCCGCACTTGTTGTCCAAATCGATTCCATGAATCTCCCCCCTTCACGCCGACGCGCCTGCAGCCCCGGCCCATGCACACAGCACGGCATGCGGGCTTCTGATACACTGTCGTTACCAGATAATATGGCGCATTTCCCACTGTTTCATTCATGGAATGCGGACTCCCGATGGT
>CANDFU010000133.1 GCA_947384095.1 uncultured Roseburia sp.
ATGTTCCTCCAACTTTCTGCCGATTATGGTCCTGGCCGTATGCAATCTGCTCTTTACCGTCCCTTTCGGAATATGAAGCGACCCGGCAATCTCTTCTACCGACAATCCCGCCGTATAAAACAGATAAACGGGAACCCTGTATTTTTCTTTTAAAGCGGCCGTTTCCTCTCTGATGAAACGGCAGAGTTCCCGGGATATGTATGCTTCCTCCGGAGACATGCCCGAATCGGATACTTCTCCCGGCACAGACAGTTCTTCCATACTTTCCTCCGGCGCAATTCTCTGTCTTCGCTCATACTTTTTTCTGCGGCTTTTCCAGCTCTTAGCGGCAATCCCCATCAGAAAACTTTTCGGACTGCCAAGACGCGCGTCAATCCGGATATGGCATTCCATCGCTTTCAGCATTGTTTCCTGATACAGGTCGTCCGCATCGTCCCTGTTCCCCGTCAGTCGAAAGCAAAAGGAATAAACTGCTTTCCCCTCCTCTTCAATTAGCGCTGCAAATTCCCGACGTGTCACGGCATCTTCCTCCTGTAAGGTATGATCGCAGATTATTCTGCCCTACACTATAATATTGTCACAACCTGCGGACCGGTTCGCTTTATTATAACAAAAACAGGCAGAAGAGGTACAGGCCAGCCAGCGGAGAGATGCAATGAGGGCGGAAGGCTTATCAAAAGCCTCCCGCCCTCTGTCATCGGCGCAAAATTACATTCCCGTATATGGCGCCAGCTCCAGGCGGACGAAATACCCTCTGCTGTGATGGCAGACAGGACATTCCCCCGGGACTGATTTCCCACGGTAAATATAACCGCATTCCATGCACATCCATGCCGTCTCCACATCAGAGACAAAGAGCTTATTCTGCTCTAACAGCTCCGCAAACAGTCCGAAACGGTCACCGTGGACTTTTTCGATCTGAGCGATGGTCTGGAAAGACGCCGCCGCTTTCTGGAACCCCTCTTCCCTTGCCTTCTCCGCAAAATGAAGATAAACGTCGTCGTGCTCCTCATATTCATTGTGCTGTGCAAAACGCAGAAGCTTTGCCACATCCTGGCTTAAATCAATCGGGTATGCCCCGTCGATGTGAATATTTTCACCGGAAAGCTCTGTCAGATGATTGTAAAAAATTTCCGCATGTTCCTTTTCCTGGTCCGCTGTAAACGTAAATACTGCCTCAACAATCTGCAGATCCTGTTTCCGGGCGATCCCCGCCGCAATCGTGTAGCGGTTTCTCGCCTGGCTCTCCCCTGCAAACGCGCGCATCAGATTTTCCTTTGTAACGCTGTCTTTGAATTGTACTGCCATAGACTCCTCCACATTGATTTTTTCAGTGCTTATATCCGCCCTCAGAGCAACGGATGGCTGGCCCGCGCCTTAAGGCGTGCAAACCTCCGGTCAATTTCCGCCTGGATCTCTTCCGTGATCGGACGATACACATCTTTGGTGAGATGTTTCGTACGTCCCATCATCGAAAACCATTCTGTGACGGGAATTTTTTTCTTTTTCTCCTCCGGGTCATACGTCAGGCTTGTAATCCCACGCTCAATCTCATAGAGCGGAAAATAACAACAGTCCACGGCTCCCGAAATCACGCTCCGCTCCAGATTCGGCTTATCATTCCAATTCAACGGACAGGCGGAGAGCGCTTTGACATACGCCGTACCGAAATCTTTCGCATAAGCCGCCGCTTTTGCCGCTTTTCTGATAAAATCAGCCGGATTGGATTCCGCAACCGTCGCCACATATGGTATATGGGTCGCGGCCATCAGTTCCGGGGAATCTTTGTGGAAAAATGTCTTTCCGTACTGCGTTTTTCCGACATGGGATGTCGAACTTTTTGCCCCCATCGGCGTCGAATATGACAGCTGATACCCGGTGTTCATATAACCTCCGTTGTCATATTCAAAGATGATCAGCCTGTGGTTCCTGAGCGCCGTCCCCAGCGCAGAACCCATACCGATGTCAAGGCCGCCGTCGCCGCTGACCATTATAAACGTGATCTCTCCTTCCGGATATTCCCCGCGCTTTTGCTTCTGGTGAAAAACTTCCACAACGCCGCTCAGCGTCGCCGCACCGTTCTGAAACAGATTGTGCAGGTAAGGGATTTTAAACGCGGTTTTCGGATATCCCGTTGTGACGACCATACCGCAGCCCGTCTGAAACAGCATAATCACATTTCCTTCTATTCCTTTTAAAAGCAGATTGAGATTTACCGGGATACCACATCCCGGGCAGGCCCCATGTCCGGGAGCGATTCGTTTCGGCATGGCTGTGGCATCTTTTAACAGCCCGCCTTTTACCGTCATTTTTCCCTGTTCCTCGTCAAAAATGCAGGTGGTAATTCCTGGTTTCGTCTCGGCTTCAGTGAGCGGTTTAAAATACTGCGGCTGCTTTTCTTCCTCCGTACCCTCGCCGGGCGTAACGCCATAATAATCAAATGCCGCGGCACTTTCCATGAGCCCCTCCCGAAACAGGGCAACCGCATCCTCCACATAAAAGTCCTTTCCGCCAAGCCCGTAGATTCTGGTCAGAACTTTAACCGGACAGGAAACAAGAGCCGCTTTCAGTTCAAGCGACATATTCCCGCCCCCCGCCCCATAGCTGTCCTGTCGGTCCAGCGCGACAATAACCTTTGCGGACGCACACAGTTTCCGCAGTTCTTCCGCCGGAAACGGGCGCAGAACATAGACAGTGATCACACCCGCTCTGATATTCCCGCCGCGCAGAATATCAACGGCCTCCATGGCAGTGTGATAAGACGAACCCAGGACGAAAAGCAGGATATCAGCATCCTCATGGCGGTATCCGGAAACAAAATCAAGCGTCCGGCCCGAAAGCGTTTCATATTCCGAAAAGAGCGCCGGAAGTTTTTTCCTGGCCTCTTCCATGGCCAGATGAAGCTGGTACTTGTTGTTGATGACGTCCGGCTCGTTCATATAGGAGCCGATTGTGACCGGATGCTCAAGGTCAAGCACACTGTAAAAGCAGTTCTTTCCGGTCGATAATTCTTTCGCAAACGCAGAAGTATTCGGATTGTCACTCGAAAGTTTCGGGCCGATATATTTTTTCACAACCTCATCGTCTTCAAAAACCATGCATTTTCGTTTCTGATGGCTGGTAAAAAATCCGTCAAAAGCAACGACAACCGGCAGGCTGACCGCCTCCGCCAGTTTTAAACCCAGCAGGTTCATATCGTAGACCATCTGCGGCTCGTCCGCAAACAGGATAATCCAGCCGGTATTGAGCATATACATAATATCGCTGTGGTCGCCCTTGATGCACAGCGGACCGGATACGGTACGGCACGCCACGTTCATCACCATCGGCATCCGCGTTCCCGACTGCACCGGAAACTGCTCCAGGGCATAGAGAAGGCCGTTTGCGCTCGTGGCGTTAAAAACCCGCCCGCCGCCCGCCGTGGCCCCATAACAGATACCGGCGGCGCTGTGTTCCCCCTCCGCCGCAATCAGCTGAATATCGTGGAGTCCCTCAGCGCGCATTACATCGAGATTTTCCGCAATCTGTGTAGACGGTGTGATCGGATAATATCCCATCACATGGTAATTGATCTGCTTTGCGGCATACGCGGCAAGCTCGTTGCCGCTGTCATACATCATTTTTTGTTTTTCCATGATCAAATCATCCTTTATTCAATATTTTTCACACTACGCCACCGTCTACCCGTTTCTCATCCATATAAGAGTCACTGGTAATCCATGAATTTGCGCCGACCTCCTGGTAGGAGATGGAATCGGGCAGCAGATCTTTGTCTGGCACAAACCACGGCTTCTCCGGATAGTCTTTTTCCAGCGCTTTTTCCAGCGCATCCGTGGGACAGACCTCGACACAGCGCAGACAGCCTTTGCAGTGATAATAGTCAAGCCCCTTATTCACCATACATTCTTTTCCTTTATAGATGCCGGGCCCGAACTGGAACACCATATCCGGACAGGCAGAATCGCACAGACCACAGTTGATACATCTGTCCTGTATAAACAATGGGATATATCCCTCGCGCGAGGGGGACAGATCGTTGGAAACTGTGCTACCGGCTCTTGGATTGACGCCGCCGATCGGCGCATTTTTGTATCCCCAGACGAATTTCTCATGTTTTCCCGTTGGCAGCGGCGCAAGATTCTGCTCTGCGGACGCTTTTTGAGCCCGCGCATACCCTTCTCTGACGCCGTTTAAGTTTGCCTCGATCAGGGCAGGATATTTTTTGCCGACGGTATCGCGGCAAAGCTGTTCCACCGTCTCAGGCGGAATAAATCCGCTCGCCTTTGCGATTGCGCCCAGCATCACCATGTTGACGCGGGATCTGCACTCCATTGCGATGGAAAGTGCGTCCAGGCAATAAAGCTCCCCGATGGAGATACCATATTTTTCCGCCGCAGCGTCCGCGGTAAACGGCGTGTTCAATATAATTTTCGTTTCGGAGGACACGCCGTCCAGCACGGGATACGTCCCGATCAGCCCCTCATGAAACAATGCCAGAATGTGCGGATGCGTCACCGGGCTGTTGATGCGCAGCGGCTTCTCTTGCGCGCACCACCGGATGTAGGCCTTGACGGGAGACCCTCTTTTCTCGGAACCATAGCTGGAAAAACTTAAGGAGTTTAGCGAGAGCGAGAGCGCGCCCAGTTCGCCCAGCATTTTTCCGCAGAGATTCGCCCCGAGCCCGCCGATGCTCTCTAAGCGTATCTCAAAATATCCGTTTTCATTTGTGACGGGAAGGATGTTTTTATCCATACATTACCTCTGTTTCTGCGCATCAACGCGCCAAAATTTTGCGATTCCCTTGTTCTTCCTTAGTATGGCAGTTTCTACAAAAAAAATTCATCCGCTCCACATTCCGCCTGTTTTATGATATGATAGATCCAGTCCCGGAACAGACAGAAACATTTCATCACAGGCGGGCCGTGAAAGCCATGGAGGGAATTATGATCATAAGGAACGACAAAGTAATACGAATACGGGAACACAGTGCATGGGCCGGACCGGCATGCGAATGGTTTCATCAGAAATGGGGGATACCAGAAGCAGCATACGCGGAAAGTATGAAAGCATGTGTGGAACAAAAATCCGCTGTCCCGCAGTGGTATCTTGTTGTGGATCACGAAAGGATTATTGCCGGGGCAGGCATAATCGGGAATGATTTTCACAACCGGAAAGATCTCACGCCGAATGTCTGCGCGCTTTATGTGGAAGAACCATACCGCCGCCTCGGCATTGCCGGAGATCTGCTGCAGTTTATCCGCAGGGATATGATGCGGATGGGAATCGACACCCTTTACCTCGTCACAGACCATACTTCCTTTTACGAGCGGTACGGATGGGAATTTCTGTGCATGGTGCAGGGTGAAGGCGAACCGGAGATGACAAGAATGTATCGATATCAATCAAAAGAAAGAGCGTGACCGCTCTGATCTGGAGGACTATATGAAAAAAGGGATCCTTTTTCTTTTTATCTGGCTTGCAGCCGGCACACCTGCCGCATGTTCGTTTAACAACACCATTGAAAAAAACGATTCAGAAAAAAATATCTCCGCCGGACACGAAAAAGACGAATTTCGAAAAAGATTTGGAGAGGACTGTATCGCTGACCAGACTTTTGAAGTTGAATTAAGCGAATACAGCGAAAAGGTCTGGTTTGTACCGCTTGCACCGTCAGCTGCAAATCCCGATTTCAGGATACAGCTC
>CANDFU010000134.1 GCA_947384095.1 uncultured Roseburia sp.
AGATGACGAGAGGTGACTGGAGTTCAGACGTGTGCTCTTCCGATCTCTTCCGACCATCAAAAAGCTGATTGCGGACGGCGGAAAAGTGATTCTCTGCTCTCACCTTGGAAAGCCGAAGGGCGAGCCGAAGCCGGAGCTGTCCTTAGCGCCGGTTGCAGCGAGAATGACGGAGCTGCTGGGACAGGAAGTGAAATTTGCGGCGGATCCCGAGGTTGTCGGACCGAACGCGAAAGCTGCCGTGGAGGCGATGAAAGACGGCGACGTGATTTTGCTTGAGAATACGCGCTACAGAGCGGAAGAGACAAAGAACGGAGAAGCATTCTCCAGGGATCTGGCTTCCCTCTGCGACGTTTTTGTCAACGATGCGTTCGGAACCGCGCACAGGGCGCACTGCTCCAACGTCGGCGTCGCGCAGCTTGTGGATACGGCGGTTGTCGGATATCTGATGCAGAAAGAGATTGATTTCCTCGGCAACGCGGTGGAAAATCCGGTGAGGCCGTTTGTGGCGATCCTTGGCGGCGCAAAGGTGGCGGATAAGCTGAATGTGATTTCGAACCTGCTGGAGAAATGCGACACGCTCATCATCGGCGGCGGCATGGCTTATACATTCTTAAAGGCACAGGGTTATGAGATCGGCAATTCCCTTGTTGACGACAGCAAGCTTGACTACTGCAAGGAGATGGTGGAAAAAGCCGGAAAGCTTGGCAGGAAATTACTGCTCCCGGTGGATTCCGTGACGATCACTGCATTCCCGAATCCGATTGACGCCCCGGTAGAGGTGGAAAATTATGACGTCGCAGATATGCCGGCGGACAGAGAGGGCTGTGATATCGGACCGAAGACGGCTGAACTGTACGCGGAAGCGGTAAAATCGGCGAAAACCGTTGTGTGGAACGGACCGATGGGCGTTTTTGAGAATCCGACGCTTGCAGCAGGTACGATTGCGGTTGCAAAAGCGCTTGCAGAGACAGACGCGACGACGATCATCGGCGGCGGCGATTCCGCGGCGGCGGTCAATCAGCTTGGATTTGGCGATAAGATGAGCCACATTTCCACAGGCGGCGGCGCATCCTTAGAATTTCTGGAAGGAAAAGAACTCCCCGGCGTTTCTGCTGCAAATGATAAATAGGAGCAGCCGGATGCGTGGAAAACGGCGGAGCTGTATCGTTTTGAAAAATTAGAAAGAAGCAGGAAGGGAACAAAAATCATGGCAAGAAAGAAGATTGTAGCCGGGAACTGGAAGATGAATATGACTCCGAGCCAGGCTGTCGCTCTGGCCGAAGAGCTGAAACCGCTTGTAGAGAGCGATGAGGTGGAGGTCGTCTACTGTGTTCCGGCCATTGATATCATTCCGGTGGCAGAAGCGGTGAAAGGCACAAATGTGGCGGTCGGCGCGGAAAATATGTACTTTGAGGATAAGGGCGCTTATACGGGGGAGATTTCCCCGGAAATGCTGGTGGATGCGGGTGTCAGATATGTCATTATCGGCCATTCCGAGCGCCGCGATTATTTTAAAGAGGACGATTGTACGCTGAATAAAAAAGTAAAGAAAGCGCTGGAGCACAATCTGACTCCGATTCTCTGCTGCGGCGAGAGCCTGGAGCAGCGTGAGATGGGGGTGACGCTCGACTGGATCCGTCTGCAGATCAAATCAGATTTAAAAGATGTCACTGCAGAGCAGACGGCATCCATGGTGATCGCATACGAGCCGATCTGGGCCATCGGGACAGGCAGGACAGCCACGACCGAACAGGCGCAGGAGGTGTGCAAGGCAATCCGCGAATGTATTGCGGAAATTTACGATACGGATACGGCAGAGAAAGTGCGCATTCAGTATGGCGGTTCAGTCAACGCGGCGAATGCGGCGGAACTGTTTGCACAGCCGGATATTGACGGCGGCCTGGTAGGAGGCGCTTCCTTGAAAGCAGACTTTGGCAAGATTGTCAACTATAAGTAAGAGAGAAGAGAATCCTGCTCTGCAGGATTCTTTTTTATAGAAAGAGAGGATGAGAAAGCATGAGTAAAAAACCAACAGTGCTTATGATATTAGACGGATTTGGTCTGAATGACAAGACGGAAGGAAATGCCGTAGCGCAGGCGAATACGCCGGTGATCGACGGGCTGATGCGCGATTACCCGTATGTGAAAGGCAATGCGAGCGGGCTTGCCGTAGGACTGCCGGACGGACAGATGGGAAATTCCGAAGTCGGGCACTTGAATATGGGGGCAGGAAGAATAGTATACCAGGAGCTGACAAGAATCACAAAGGAAATTGAAGACGGCGATTTCTTTAAAAACGAGGCGCTGCTGAAAGGAATTGCAAATGTAAAGAAAAACAATTCGGATCTGCATCTCTACGGGCTGCTCTCCGACGGCGGCGTGCACAGTCACAATACGCATCTTTATGGCCTGCTTGAGCTGGCGAAGAGAGAGGGAATCGCGAATGTGTATGTGCACTGCTTCCTGGACGGGCGTGACACCGCACCGACAGCCGGAAAAGGATTTGTGGAGGCGCTGGAGGCGAAGATGGCAGAGATCGGTGTGGGAAAAATTGCTTCTATCTCCGGGCGTTATTACGCGATGGACCGCGATAACCGCTGGGACCGTGTGGAGAAAGCGTACAATGCGCTGACAAAAGGGGAAGGAGAGACGGCAGACAGCGCTGTGGGAGCGATGGAAGCGTCGTACGCGAAAGATGTGACGGACGAGTTCTTTGTTCCGACCGTAATTACGGAGGACGGAAAACCGAGAACTGTGATCAAAGATCACGACACGGTCATCTTCTTTAATTTCCGCCCGGACCGTGCGCGCGAGATCACGAGAACTTTCTGTGCCGATGATTTTGACGGTTTTGAAAGAGGGCCGCGCAAGAACGTAATGTACATCTGTTTTACAGAGTATGACGTGACGATCCCGAACAAGGAAGTGGCTTTTCATAAGGTGGAGCTGAAAAATACGTTTGGCGAATATCTTGCGGCAAACGGGAAAACCCAGGCCAGAATCGCAGAGACGGAAAAATACGCCCATGTCACGTTCTTCTTTAATGGCGGCGTGGAGGCGCCGAATGAGGGAGAGGACAGGATTCTTGTAAAATCCCCGAAAGTGGCGACTTATGATCTGCAGCCCGAGATGAGCGCGCCGGAAGTCTGTGACAGGCTTTGTGAGGCAATCCGTTCTGGAAAATATGATGTGATTATCATTAATTTTGCAAATTCGGATATGGTTGGGCATACCGGGATTCTGGAAGCGGCCGTCAAAGCCGTCGAGACAGTTGACACATGTGTCGGAAAGGCCGTCGACGCGATCAAAGAGGTGGGCGGACAGATGTTTTTGTGCGCGGATCACGGAAATGCAGAGCAGCTGATCGACTACGAGACCAAAGCTCCGTTTACGGCGCACACGATCAATCCGGTACCGTTTATCCTGATCAATGCGGACGAAGCATATACCCTGAGGGAAAACGGGTGCCTTGCGGATATTATTCCGACCCTGATTGAGCTGATGGGGATGAAACAGCCGGAAGAGATGACGGGTAAGTCGCTGCTGGTCAGAAAATAAGGCCATTCCGGCAATACCGTGAATGAAAGAGGGTTCATGGTAAGAAAAAAGAATCCGGCCATGCCGGATTCTCCGCCTGCGGCGGGCCGCTTTTGCGATGCACTTCTTCCCGGCCGCGGTGCGAAGGCACTGCGGGTTTGCGGCTGTCTGTCCGGCGTGGATATCCTGTGGGAAATGCAACGCCGGAACGGCTGCCATAAGCATCGGATAACGAAGCTATCCGGACATGGAATAAGTGTCGATAATCGATAAAAGATCATCCGGCAGATTGGTAAATTCACAGCCATAACGGTAGAGCGTGCGGTTTACAAATTCGACACGCAGGATCTTTATGCCGGTAAAAGCCGGGGGCGTGCTGAGCGGTTCAATCTGTACACAGGCGTTGAGATAGTAGCCGACGGGCAGAATACATTCACTGACAAAGCAAAGCCCGCTGCGGGAAATGTCTGCGACTTCAATCGGAGACTCCAGATCATGGATTCCGTCAAACCCCTTGCGAAAAAGATCCGAGATATTCAGCTGGATCGTCACCGGATATCTGAAATGTCTTCTCCTTTCCTCCATAAAATACTTCCTCCTTACGCCTATTATAACGATGTATGAAGGGAACGTCAAGAGTTACTGTCTGTCATTTCCGCGTCCCGGCTGTTCTGCGGAGCATGGTATTCTGCGTATCGGATGTGTCATGGCTGCCATGGGACAGTGCCTTTTTATCAAAAACAGGGCGAAATTGAGCTACTTCCATCCGTTTTGATTGCTGCCGGTTTCAAGACTCAGCGGCGGAATATGCGGGTAATCGTCGTCGGGACTGTGGTGCTTTTGCGCCCATGCTTTGCGGGGGACATAGATGAGGGACTCAAACTCCATGTCCCAGACGTTTTTTTCGTTTCCGCGCCGGACACTTTCGTAATATGCCGGCCCATTGATCAAAGCGACGCATCTGGAATAGAGAAAGGTATCGTCGCACATCTGTGGGTCGGCTTCCTGACACTGGTCAGCCAGTTTTTTTGTGTCCAGATGATATAAAAGTTCTGACATGAGATCGTCGAACTGAAAAATAAGGTCGTCGCTCTGCTTTGACAGATGCTGAATGACGGGGGTTAATACTTTATCGTCGTCGCCCTCGAAATCCCAGTCGCATAATTCCATCGTATCCCAGAAATACTGGTATCTGTTCTCCATTTCCGTGTACCTCCTTTATCAGCTCATTTTATCATATCCGTCAGTCCGCAGCAATACATCGGGCAGACGGTCCTGCCGTTTCCTTCCGGCCGATGCCCGCACATTTCGGGCCCGTATCATAATTGAAAGAAAATGCGAAAAACGGATTGAAACTGTGAGCATGAAACAAGTATGAAAATGCAGAAGTGGGAACGTGGAGGAAGGTTACGGATATTTGGAAATTCGGTTGAACGAACTGCTGAAGAAAAAAGGACCGAGCAAAAACAAGCTGTCGCATAAGGCAGAAATGAACTGGAAACAGATAGATGATTACTGCACCAACAGCATTGCGCGGCTGGACGTGTATGTGCTGTGTAAACTGTGTACGGTATCAGGATGTGAGATACAAGATTTGTCAGTGTTCCATCCACCGGGAGAAGAATAGCCAGGCCATTATTGAAAAATTTGTGAGATGGGTGGGAGCAGATAAGGATAAAAATATATAAAAGTATTTTTCTTATATATCGAACGAATCTTAATATTACTTTTTCTTGTTTCGCACGATTTTATTGATTTTAACTCTAAAATCGCATATAATAACAATAGCCCAAATGAAGGAGGATTTCGTTATGGTTGTTACAGCGACAGAATTTAAAGCTAATTTCGGAAAGTACCTTGAATTAATTGCCAAGGAAGATATCTTTATTACCCGTAATGGAAAAACAGTTGCTAAAGTTGTAAATCCCCAGGTTTCTGCGGTGGATTCCCTGCGCGGAATGCTTGGCGGTGTTGCCTCTGATATAGATATGGATTCTTTGCGAGAGGAGCGTCTGTTAAAATATGAAAATAATGTGTGATACGAACGTAATAATTGATGTTTTATTGGAAAGAGAACCTTTTGTAGAAGATTCATACAAGGTTCTGAAGCTTTGTGAAGAACACAAAATAGACGGTTTTGTATCAGCATCTTCTGTTACCGA
>CANDFU010000135.1 GCA_947384095.1 uncultured Roseburia sp.
CGCTCGCGCGGCACGTTTGCCGCACCTGCGGCATATCTTCCCTGTACGGGCCTGCCTCATCCGGCAGGCGATGTTCTTCTCTCCTGCCGCTCGCGCGGCACGTTTGCCGCACCTGCGGCATATCTTCCCTGTACGGGCCTGCGCATAAAAAGGATGATAAAATTGTTTTATCATCCTTATCCTTCGCTCTAAATTTCCGTCTCCGAATCTTCCGGGATAATCTTTACTTTTCCCTCATAAAGCTCTTCCACTGCGATAGACAGCGGTTTCGGGCAGCCGATCTTATCCGCCATCACATCGTCTCCCCCGATAATCTGGCGCGCTCTTCTGGCCGCGGCGATCACGATTGAATAGCGGCTGTTTACAACCGGTTCCTCTCCAATCTCCGTGTCATTGTTTACAACCTTCATTAACTCTACATAAGATGGATGTATCATGTTCGTCTCCTTTTTATTTCCCGCTCCGCATAATTTCTCTATTCTCTCGTATCGTCACAAACATCAGCGGCATTGCCGTTAAACCGGAGCGCAAGCGTTTCCGGCTGTAATGCGGACAGGATGATCTTATTGTTCTCTGTAAAAACCACGCTTTTCGTCCTTCTCCCCTGCGTCGCATCGATCAATGTCTCCTGTTCCTTCCCTTTCTGAATGATCCGCTTTGCAGGCGCCGAATCAGAAGAGATAATACTGATAATTTTATCGGTGTTGACCATATTCCCAAAACCGATATTCATTAATCTTGCCATATTCCCTTCTTCCCACACCATCACTCAATATTCTGTATCTGCTCCCGCACCTTTTCGATATCGGTCTTTAAATCGATCCCGACCCCGGAAACCTTTAAGTCGTTTGTCTTCGAGAGGATGGTATTCGCCTCCCGGTTCATCTCCTGCGCGATAAAATCCAGTTTTCTGCCAATACCGCCTCCCGCCTGAAGCGCCTCTTTCATCCCTCTGATATGGCTCCTGAGGCGC
This sequence comes from uncultured Roseburia sp., assembly GCA_947384095.1. Lineage (GTDB taxonomy): Bacteria > Bacillota > Clostridia > Lachnospirales > Lachnospiraceae > Roseburia. The sequence continues at coordinate 974 of CANDFU010000135.1, forward strand.
ACGGTCTCTTCATCCACACAGATCTTATCCGCAAACAGCGTCACCTCCGCTGCAATCCGCGCCTCATCCATCTGTCTGTCCGCGAAAAGCTCCTTTACCTTCTCTGTCAGGCGCATCCGATATTCCGCCAGAATCTCCGGATAACGTTCCTCGATAAAGTCCACATAAGAAACCATCCCGTCAAGCTTATCCAGAAGATCCGCCATAAGGCGCTCCCCCTCTGCCGCGCGGTTTTCCACAAACCGTTCCGCGGCCCCCCGGACCGCCTTCTCAAGCTCCGCCCAGAGCTCATCTTCGTCGGGCCGCTCTTCCTCCATTGTAAAAACCTCCGGAAAGCGGGAGAGCGTACTGACGCGCAGGTCGTTCTCAATGCCGAACTGCCCCGCCATCGAGCGGGCATGCGAAAGATATTGCGCGGCGAGCGCCTCGTTATATTTCAATGAAATATTTTCCCCCGTATCATCCTCACACAAAATAAAGACATCCGCCTTTCCCCGCTCCATATATTCTTTTAACAGACTGCGGATCGCCCCCTCAAAAAGATTTAAATTCTTCGGCATCCGGATATTGATATCAAGATAGCGGTGATTGACTGATTTTATCTCAACTGTGATCCTGCGGTTTCTGCACACGGCCTCACATCGGCCGAAACCTGTCATGCTCTTAATCATGGCTCTCCTCGATTGCTATATTTTGGGCATTAAGCAAAAATATTATAAATCCATTTGGCAGGGAAGTCAAGTATCCCGATGGCGTCACTTCACCTTCTCCAGTTCCCGACGGTTACTCTCGGAAACGATATAATGCGGCCTCTGTTTTACTTCCATATAAGTCTTGGCGATATACTGCCCCATAATCCCCATGCAGAAAAGCTGAATGCCTCCGATCAGCGTGATCACACAGATCGTTGACGCCCATCCGTCCACCGGATCCCCGAATAAAAGCTTGCGCACCACGATCAGAGCGATCGCCAGAAACGAGACGAACGTCATAAACATACCAAACCATGAAGCCACGGAAAGCGGCACCTGTGAAAAATTGATCACTCCGTCAATCGCGTATTTTAATAGTTTCCAGAAATTCCATTTCGTCTCCCCGGCCACACGGCTGACATTTTCATAGGGCAGCCAGTATGTCTGAAACCCGATCCAGCCGAATATCCCCTTGGAAAACCGGTTGTACTCCCCCATTTTTACAATCGCGTCGACCATGCTTTTCTTCATCAGCCTGAAATCCCTCGCCCCGTCTACGATATCGGCGTCGGAAATCCGGTTGATAATCTGATAAAACCTCCGCGCAAACCAGCTCCGGATCTTAGGCTCTCCCTTACGCGTCACCCTCCTGGTAGCCACACTGTCGTACTCGCCGCTCTGTAACATCGAAAGCATCTCGGGCAGAAGCGACGGCGGATCCTGCATGTCCGCATCCATCACGGCGACATAATCTCCCTTCGCATTGCAGAATCCGGCGTACATCGCTGCTTCTTTGCCAAAATTTCTTGAAAATGAAATATAAGTTACCGCCTCGTCCCCCGCTGCAATCTCCTTCAGGATGCGAAGCGTCTCATCGCGCGAACCGTCATCGACAAATAGTATTTCGGACGAAATATCCATACCTGCAAGCACTTTCCTGACTTCTCTGTAAAAAATAGGCAGCGCTTCCTGTTCATTGTAGCACGGCACAATTAACGATATCAGCATTTTGTTGTCCTTTCCCTTACTCACAACCTTTTTAACCCTATCCACTTTACTAGAAAAAAGCAGACATGTCAATCACTGCGCGGTGTAAACACAAAAGACCCGCTGAAAAGATCCGCCTCTTCTCTGGAAACCGCCTCCAGCACAAACCGATATTCCGCCTGTTCCGATCTGACATAGACGACGGCACACGCCGCATATCCCGTCTCTTTTTCCCCGCCTTCCCTGCGCAGCCTGAAACGAGGGCATGCAAACGACTCCGTCCTTGTCATCCAGCCCGTTCCGGCATACCGATACCCGGATCCATATTCCGCCGCATTCCTTCTATAATAGGAAGCATCCCGGTCCAGACACTGCCCAAATTCCGCAGTTCCCCGGCAGAGGCGCAGATCCACCATCAGCCGCGCCGCAGTCCCAGGAAATTCATAACAATACCCTCCGCTCTCCGTGGCGCGCATCTTCCCTTTCTTTTCCCCAGAAAACAACGTGATATGAAAAGTGCAGCTCCCTTCCGCCAGATTGATCCTGTACTGCCCTGTGCCGTCTCCATTTTCTTTCACAAGTGTAATAACATTTTTGGAACAGGCATCCGCAATTCTCTCCCAGCCTCCTCCAAAAATAGAAAGGAACAGAAAACTGCCTGAAAACAGAAACAGAAACATCACGATACACGTTTCCTGTGATATGCGGACTGCCTTCTTCTTCATTTGTGTCATTCTCCCATGGATGCATTCTTTTTTTCTTTTGTGCGCATTCTTAATTTTACTACCATGATTTTTCAGTGTCAATTTAATTTATCTTTTTGATAATGAAATATCTTTTTGAATATTTTACGATACAAAAAAGTGCAAAAAGTTAAAAAAGGAGATGTTATGATTGCCGATAGAATAAAACAGCTCCGTGAGGCCAGCCGCCTGACCCAGGCAGAACTCGCGCGAAAGCTGAATATTACCAGGAGCAGCGTCAATGCATGGGAGATGGGAATTTCCGTACCGTCCACCGCATATTTAATGGAGCTGGCACAGCTTTTTAAAGTTTCCACGGACTATCTGCTCGGACTGCCCGACCACAATATGATCGATGTCTCCTCTCTCACCGAAAGAGAAATCATACTCGTCTACCAGCTTGTCGATTATTTCCGCTCACAAAAATAAGATGCCGCAGATACGGCATCTTACTCCGGGGTGAGACAATGGGTCTGGTTTTTTTCAATTTCGTAGGGGAGAAGCTCTGCCAGATACTGCTTCCCGCGCAGCGCCTCTTCAATCTCGTCCAGCATCTCCTCCCGCTCGGCAGAAACGGTGTGAAAATGATAACCGGACGTGACATTCAAAAGAAGGGTTGATCTGCCGCTTTGCAGATCATCCACAAACCGTCTGATATCCCTGCGGTTTTTGATATCCAGCGGCGCCGTCACCTTTCCATAAATCCGATGGTTTACCATGACGTCGAGAACGCGGCCGCCGAAATCCGTAATCGTCGTCAGCTCATCTTCAGCCTGCTCGTCAGTATGACAGACCTTAAAGACACGGAGCGCCTGCCGTCTCTGTTCCAGAAGATATCCTCTCGCAGTGGAGACAATGGGATAACCCTCCGCGCGCAGCAGCGCAATATCCTGCACCACGATCTGACGGCTCACCCCTGTCCTGCTCCCAAGCTTTGCACCGGACAACGGCAGATCGCTTTCGCCGAGCAGCGATATCAGCTTTTTTCTGCGTGCAGACGCGGCCATTCCATTTTCCATAACACCAATCCTTTCTATAATATATTTAAATGTTTCAGACTGATATCGAGAATCGGCGCGGAATGCGTCAGTGCACCGCTCGACACATAATCAATGCCAAGTTCCGTGATGGTTCTGATATTCTCCTTTGTGATATTTCCGGAACACTCTGTCTTCGCCCTGCCGCCGATCAGACGAACGGCCTCGCCCATCTCCTCCGGCGTCATGTTGTCGAGCATAATGATATCCGCCCCCGCCTCCACGGCCTCTTTCACCATCGCAAGGCTCTCTGTCTCGACCTCGATTTTCCGCACAAACGGCGCATAACGCCTCGCCGCCTCCACGGCCTCTTTCACGCCGCCCGCCGCGTCGATATGATTATCCTTCAACAAAACGCCGTCGGAGAGATTGTATCTGTGATTGCCGCCTCCGCCGACCCGGACCGCATATTTTTCAAAAATACGCATACACGGCGTCGTCTTTCTGGTATCCAGAAGCTGCGTTTTCGTCCCCGCCAGAAGATTTACCACGCCGCGCGTGTACGTCGCAATCCCGGAAAGGCGCTGCAGATAGTTGAGCGCAGTCCTCTCTCCCGACAGGAGTACTCTGACGTCCCCTGCCACAACCGCAAGGAGCTGCCCTTTCTTTACCGGATCGCCGTCCCCGGCTTTAAAATCCACTTCTGTTCCCGCATCCAGTAAGGTAAACACCCTTTCAAAAACAGGCAGCCCCGCAATGATACCGTCCTCCTTGCAGATCAGCTGCACTTCACCCTTTTTATAATCCGGCATAACCGCATTCGTGGATACATCCTCGCTGTTGATATCCTCTTCCAGGGCCATCCTTATATATTTATCAGCGGCAAGCCGCATCGTGATCGGATTCATGATCTCCTCCTTTTATGATATTTTTCTCCACGCCCCTTCGGCCTGTATCTGCGCGGCGGCGCGCTTTGCAAATACCAGACTCTCCAGCAGGCTGTTACTTGCAAGCCGGTTTTTCCCGTGCACACCGTTGCAGCTCGTCTCTCCGACTGCGAAAAGATGCGGCATCGTCGTCCGCGAATCGCCGTCGACATGGATGCCTCCCATAAAATAGTGCTGGGCCGGAACGACCGGAACCGGCTCGTTGAATACGTCATATCCTTCCTCAAGACATTTGGAACAGATATTGGGAAAATGCTGGAGCAGCGTTTCCCGTCCGATCGGACGCAGATCCTCATAGACATAATCGGAATCGTCTTTTTTCATCTGCTTTTTTATTGCGGCCGAGACAACATCGCGTGGCAGCAGCTCGTTG
>CANDFU010000136.1 GCA_947384095.1 uncultured Roseburia sp.
GACATTCGGGCTGATGCACACGGTTGAAAAGGCGGCTGAAATTCTGGTGAAGGTGCTTTCCATGCGCCCGGACAAGCGGCAGACCGTCACGCCGGACGAGCTTCGCAGTCTGGCAGATGATTTTCATGTGACGCTGCCGGAAAAATTTTTGTACGAAAAATAGGTAGTAAGTAAGATGAAAAGAGTGTAAATCCTGCTGCGTTTTTCAGAAGGTTTACACTTTTTGATTTTTTCAGACCTGGGGATCTTCTATTGTTTCTGTCCGGAATATGTGATATAGTAGAAACGGTAATTAGCAGCCGGAGGTACAAAAGAATGGCAAATTCATCTTCACGCATCAGAATATCGTTCAATTCCCCTGTTATTTTAGGGTTTACGCTTCTTAGTTTCGCGGCGCTGCTGCTGGATAAGGCAACAGGCGGCATGACGAACAATCTGTTGTTTTCCGTCTACCACTCGTCTCTGCTCAGTCCCCTGACATATGTCCGGTTTTTCGGCCACGTGCTCGGACATGCGGGGTGGGAGCATTTCATCGGAAACATGATGCTTCTTTTAGTGGTAGGGCCGTTGCTGGAAGAGAAATACGGCTCACTGAACCTGTTATTTGTGGTGATGGCGACCGCGCTGGCGACGGGCGTCGTCAATTACATTTTTTTCCCGCATGTACAGCTTCTCGGAGCGAGCGGCGTCGTCTTTGCACTGATTCTGCTGTCGTCTTTTACGAGCATACGGGAGGGCAGCATACCGATGACGTTTCTTCTGGTGGCGCTGATTTATATCAGCCAGGAAGTTTACAGAGGGGTGTTTGTGCAGGATAACGTTTCAAATCTGACACATATCGTCGGAGGGTTTGTGGGTTCCGGGCTTGGGTATCTTATGAATAAGAATAAAATGAACCGGTATTGAGGGTGACAGAATTGGTATTTGAACGCAGAAAAATAAAGACGCTGGACGATTTTTTCCTGGAAGGGAAGAAGCGGGGCGCAGAAGGAGTCTATTTTTACCGAATAAACGGATATAATGAGCAGGTCGGGGCTTTTATCAGACGGTATTATGAGAAAGCGCGGCTCTCGGGCGTAGTGATTGAGGGCAGGATTCCGAATCCGGACGAGAAAAATCTGGCCTATTACAGTGAGATCATGGGGATGGATTTCCAGCTGAGCGCCGGGTTCTTTTCGGCGGGCCTGAAAAAATGGCTGCCGCGGATGGACGGCCGCCAGAGGGAGAGCGTGGCCGCGTCGATTTATGACTGTCTTGACGGCCTGCGCAGGGCAGGAAAAAATGACAATATGCTGAAAAATGCATATATCAAATTTATGTGCTGGCTGTACTATAAGTTTGAGCGGATTGCAAACCGGCTGGGAGAGAATGACATTCCGAAGATTCTGTATGAAGGGACGGTCAGCAGCTACGAATTGCTGCTGCTTGCAGTTTTGTCCCGTGCGGGCGCCGATGTGGTTTTGTTACAGTACAAGGGGGACGACGGATACCGGAAGGCGGATCCTGGCCTGGCTTATTCGGATATGTTTGACGCCCCGGGTCTTTCGGCGTTTCCGGAAGGGTTCTCTTTGAAGCAGATCCGTCAGGAGCAGGCAAAGGAGCTCGAAAAAGAGCGGCTTTACAGCCGTGTGCAGGGCGGCGGTGAACCGGTATTGATCAATTGTACCAATGCCTGGACAAAGGGGGAAGGGCTTGCGGATCTGAAGACGGAGCCAAAAAGCCGCGGCAGCGACCCGAATCTGTTTTATAACTGCTTTTGTCTGGTCAGAGGGGTCTGGGACAAACTCACTTACATGAGTGATCTGTATCAGTTTTATCTGGAATTGAAAAGGAGCGGGAGGAATATCGTCGTCGCGGACGGGGAGATACCGCAGCCGACAACGGAGGAGATCGGCGCGGTCAGCCGGAAAAATTATACGAGGCAGGACGATATGCTGACGGATCTGTCCGCAAACATCTGCTATACGGCCAATATAAGGCTGCAGAAGATTATGAGGAAAGCGTTTCTGGATCTGCTGCTTGCAGAGGCCGGAGAAGGCGGCGCCGGTCTGAACAGGCTGAAAAACAAGGCAGTGTATCTGATCTGCTGGCTGAAACGGTATCAGCCGGGGCTGTTTTCAAACTGGAAACCGCCGGAGGTCAGTTGTTTTATCTGTTTTGGCGGATGCCGCAATGAAAACGAGGCTTTGTTTCTGCGTTTTCTTGCGAGACTGCCGATTGACGTGCTGATTTTACTTCCGGAAGGCGGGCAGTGTGAGCTTAAGGATCCGTTTCTCTATGAGATGCGTCACGCGGAGAGTCTTTCTGTCCGGCAGTTTCCGACCGACAGGGCGGGCGTGTCGGTCGGGACGGCGGCCTACCATGCGGAGCGGGAGCTTGATTCCGTGCTGTATCAGGATTCGGGTATCTACCGGAACCGGCAGTATGCGAAGGCGAATGCCGTCACGTTAAAGACGATGTACGAGGAGATTGCGATTCTCTGGGATCAGGAGCTGAAATACCGGCCTGGTTTTGATACGGTGGGCGACGTTGTGAGTCTTCCTGTCATTTTTGCAAAAGTATCGGGTGTAAAAGACGGGGAGTTATCCGCCTATTGGGCCGGTATCAGGGGACTTCTGACGGCAGAGACGTATCTTATCCGGCAGGCGCCCTATATCGACCCGGCAGGATTCAATCCGGTCAGGGAGTATGCGGCCGGCTTTTTAAAAAACGGAAAACTGATGAAAACCAGGATTAAGGCGCATAAGAGTTACACGTATGGATTTCTGCGTGAGGAGATACAGGAATATATTCTGGACAAGCTTCAGCTTCTCATCGATTTAAAGAGGGTGAAGGGGACGTTTGAGAACGGTACGGAGTATACGATCGTGGCGACCATTTTAAATATGGACAGGGAGATTTTAAGGCTGCTCCAGAATTATGACTTTACCGGAAAAAATCCGAAGCTTATTTATCTGAGCACGACGGAAACCATGATATCGCTGGAGGATACGATACTTACCGCATTTTTAAATCTGGCAGGATTTGACGTGGTATTTTTTGTCCCGACAGGGTATCAGAGTGTGGAGCGGTATTTCGGGCAGAATATCATGGAAGAGCATCAGATCGGAACCTATATGTATGATCTGCGCGTGCCGGAGCTGAAGTCTGTCTCATCGAAACAGACACGCCGGAGCTGGCGGGATATTATTTTTAAGAGAGGATAGAGGTTAGAAGTATGGGACTGGATTTTGGCAAAACGATGACGCAGCAGACGGTTTCGATGCCGGATGTGAAAAACGAGATCGAGGTTGTGGAAAAGTATGATATCGTCGCTGACCGCCGGCAGATGAACGAGACGCTGGTAAATTCCGCCGAGGTAGACGCGCTTGTCAGCACGATTGAGGTGCACAATATGGAGACGATCGTCTCCTTCGGCTCGGAGGCGGCGGAGGAGATTTCAAAGGCATCCGATGTGGTCTTAAACAGCATGAATATGGCGCAGATCGACGAGTCGGGTGAGATGCTGAACACGCTTGCGAAGATTATGTCGAAGTTTGACATTGATGAGATCCGGGACAATCCGGGACTGTTTGGGAAGCTGTTTGGAAATCTGCGCAGACAGCTTGACAAGATTCTTCAGAAATATCACACGATGGGGGATGAGGTCGACAAGATTTACGTACAGCTCAAGCAGTACGAGGCGGAAATCAGACAGTCGAACCGCAAATTAAACCAGATGTTTGAGGCAAACGTGAATTATTATCACGATTTGGTAAAATATATTTTAGCAGGGGAACAGGGCTGCCGGGAGATCGAGGCCTATATTGCCTCAAGACAGGGCGATATGGAGGCGAGCGGCGATACGTCCATTCAGTTTGAGATTTCGAGCTTACAGCAGGCGCTTACGATGCTCGAGCAGAGAACCCAGGACTTAAGGACGGCGGAAAGCGTGGCGATGCAGTCGATTCCGATGATCAAGACGATGGAATTTTCCAATATGAACCTTGTAAGAAAGATCAATTCCGCGTTTATCGTAACGCTCCCTGTATTTAAACAGGCGCTGGCGCAGGCCATCATGCTGAAAAGACAGCGGATTCAGGCGGAGGCGATGTCCGCGCTTGACGAGAAGACGAATGAGATGCTGATCAAGAATGCCAAAAACACGGTGGAGCAGTCCAAGTTGACGGCAAAGATGGCTTCGGGCAGCTCCATAAAGATTGAAACGTTGGAAACAACCTGGAGAACAATTGTGAACGGTATCGAAGAGACGAAGCAGATTCAGGACAACGCGAGAAAGCAGCGCGTGGATGATCAGGCGAGACTTGAAAATATCAAGGCAGAGTTTAACAGGATGTATCATATGCCAGACAAAAAGTACTAAAGAAAAACGAGGACAAGGAGGAAATCATTATGCCAATCAATTTATCAAAAGGACAGAAAGTGGATCTGACAAAAGGAAATCCGGGGCTTAAAAATATTATGGTCGGCCTTGGCTGGGACGTGAATGCGTTTGATTCCGGAGCGGATTTTGACCTGGATGCGGCTGCGTTTATGGTGGGGGACAACGGAAGATGCCCGACGGAGAAGGAGTTTATTTTCTACGGCAACCTTGAGCATTCGAGCGGCGCCGTAAAGCATATGGGCGATAACCTTACCGGAGAGGGCGAGGGCGACGATGAGCAGATCGAGATCGATCTGACGAAAATCCCGCCGAACGTCTCCAAGGTTGCGTTTACGGTTACCATTTATGAGGCGGATACGAGACGGCAGAATTTCGGTCAGGTGTCGAATGCATATATCCGCATTGTCGACGAGACGTCGGGCAGAGAACTGATCCGGTATGATCTGGGCGAGGATTTTTCCATCGAGACGGCGGTTGTCGTCGGCGAGCTGTACCGGCACAACGGAGAATGGAAGTTTAATGCGATCGGCAGCGGGTTCCAGGGCGGCCTTGCGGCGCTGTGCGGCCATTACGGAATCGAAGTAGCGTAAGGAGGAAAAAATATGCCAGTTAATCTGCAAAAAGGACAAAAGGTAAGTCTGACAAAAGGAAATCCAGGCCTTACGAAGGTGGTTGTCGGCCTGGGATGGGATGTAAACGCGTTTGATACCGGCGGTGATTTCGATCTGGACGCGGCTGCGTTTCTGCTCGCAGATACCGGCAGGGTATCAAAGCAGGAAGATTTTGTGTTTTATGGAAACTTAAACCATCCGTCGGGAAGCGTCAGCCATATGGGAGACAATCTGACGGGCGCCGGGGACGGGGACGACGAGCAGATAAAAATTGATCTGTCGCAGGTGCCGGACGGTATCACAAAAATTGCGTTTACGGCCACAATCTATGAGGCGGAGGCGCGCAGACAGAATTTTGGCCAGGTGAGCAACGCGTTTATCCGCATTTTCAACGAGGTGACGGGGGAAGAACTTCTGCGCTATGATCTGGGCGAGGATTTTTCCATCGAGACGGCGGTTGTGTTTGGCGAGCTTTATAAAAACGGCAGCGAGTGGAAGTTTAATGCGATTGGCAGCGGATATCAGGGCGGCCTCGCGGCCTTGTGCGGAAATTTTGGCGTGCAGGTGGACGGATAGGCTTATTGAGGAGGTTTGCGTGAAATGGCTCATGCCTGGATTTGTGCCGGAGCCACAAATCCGGACCGCGCCCGGAACCGGATGGTCCGGGTGCGGTGACTTTTCAGAATCAGCT
>CANDFU010000137.1 GCA_947384095.1 uncultured Roseburia sp.
GGCGCGATAATATCCCGCTCGAAATAAACATAACCATGTGCGTACGCGTCGCTGATCTGGTCTATAAGAAGCTCTCTGTCCATCACATAAATATTGAGAGAGAAATTCTGGACGCCTTTCTCCTTGGAATTGATGTGAAGCTCTTTTACCTTATCACCGTCGACATCAAGCGTATAGTACAGATCACGATGGTCAATATTTGAGGATATAAGCCCGGCCGGAATCTCCCGCTCCACATAAGCGATCGTGACGTCCGCCTTGCTCGCTGCGTGAGCATCGATCAGCGCCTTGAAGTCAAAATTTGCTGCGATATTCGCCTCAGACATCACAACATACTGCTCCTTCTGGTTGCGGAGAAACGCCAGGATACTTGCCAGAGCTTCCACCCGGCCGTTGTATACCTTGACCGTCTTCTCAGCAAACGGCGGAACAATATTCAGCCCTCCATTCTTGCGTGCAAGATCCCACTCGCGGCCGGAGCCAAGATGATCCATCAGCGAATGATAGTTTTTGCGGACGATAAGAGAGATATTATCAATACCGCAGTTTACCATACTCGATAAAATAAAGTCCACCATGCGGTAACGGCTTGCAAACGGAATGGAAGCCATCGAACGCTCACTCACCAGCTCCGGAACCAGTCCGTCATAGCTGTTTGGAAAAATAATGCCCAATGCATCTGCGTTGGAGTTTACCATACTTCTTCACCGTCCTTTACATTATTTTCGACCATGGCATTTGGCCCGATTTTGGCATTATCGCCAACATGTACGCCGGATCCTACCGTAGCCACACCGTTCTCATCATCCGTCGGCATCGCTCCGACAACTGCGTTCTGCCCGATAACCACATTCTCAGCCACGATACAATGCTTCACAACGGCTCCCGACTTAATCACGGTACCGCCCATAATCACGGCATCCTCAATCTCAACATCCGGCTCAACCTTAACGCCCGCAAAGAGAATCGAATGCTTTACCCTTCCGGAAACCCGGCATCCGTCTGTAATCATGGAATTTTCCACCACGGCGTCCGCCCCGATCCGATGGCCTGTCATACCGCTGTTGCGGCTGTAAATCTTCCAGCCTTCCTCAAAAAGGTTGATGCCGCTGTGCTCCGGATCAAGCACTTCCATATTCGCCTCCCACAGAGACGGAATCGTTCCTACATCTTTCCAGTACCCGTCAAAGCGATACGCATACATATCACGCTTGTCGCGGAGAAGATTTGGAATGATATTGTTTCCAAAATCGTTTTCCGAATCCGGATCTGCCTCGTCCTCGATCAGATATTTCCTTAATATATCCCAGTTGAAAATATAAATTCCCATGGAAGCCAGATTTGACTTTGGCTCCTTCGGCTTCTCCTGGAACTCGGTAATCTTATCGTTGTCATCTGTTACCATAAGACCAAAACGAGGAGCCTCTTCCCACGGAACTTCCATTACGGCAACACTGAACTCTGCACCTTTTTCCTTGTGGAAACGCAGGAAATCACTGTAATCCTGCTTGCAGATCTGGTCGCCCGAAAGGATGATGACATACTTCGGGTTGTAGCGCTCAATAAACGAAATATTCTGATAAATCGCGTTTGCTGTGCCCTTATACCAGTCGGAGCCGCTCGCCTGCTGATATGGCGGCAGAACATGAACGCCTCCGTGAAGACGGTCTAAATCCCACGGTTGTCCGTTTCCGATGTACTCATTGAGTACAAGCGGCTGATACTGGGTCAGAATACCTACTGTATCGATCCCCGAATTTACGCAGTTCGACAGTGGAAAATCAATGATACGATATTTCCCGCCGAAAGGAACTGCGGGTTTTGCCAGCTTCTGGGTCAATGCGTACAGACGCGAACCCTGACCGCCGGCAAGAAGCATTGCAATCATTTCTTTTGCCATGTTTGTTCCCCCTAGTTCATAAAATAGTATAGTAAAATTGTATCATAAAACAAAAAAAACGGATAGCCCTTTGTGCAAATTTTTTCAAATTTTTTACAACGGAATCCGCTTTCTCTTTCAGACGGCGCTTCCGCCCCGTCAGATCATGTATTCACCTACATCGCGCCTCGCAAATTCAACCAGATCGGCCAGCGTGATCTCATCGACCACCCCATTGATCGCATCATTCAACCTTCTCCAGACCATGTTTGCAGCACAGCCCTGCATACGCCCGCACGAACTGTCCTCTTCCACACAGGCCACCGGTGCAAGACTCCCCTCCGTCAGGCGCAGAATCATACCCACCGTATACGCCTCGGGCCTGCGCGATAAGAGGTATCCCCCCTGTGCTCCTCTGATGCTCTTTACAAACTTTGCTCTATTTAATACCGAGATGATCTGCTCTAAATATTTATCCGATATCTCCTGCCGCTTCGCTATATCCTTAAGACTGACCGGCTCTCCGGTATCGTTCACCGCAAGATCCAGCATCAGTCGCAGCGCATATCTTCCTTTTGTCGATATCCTCATGCTCCCAATCTCCCCTTGACACCCCTGTCTGATTTTTTGCACAAAATGCGCAGATCAGACTTACCTTAGTATAGGCCTGTATTCATACTGTGTCAATAGGAATTAGCATACCGTTTTCTTCCACTGATATTCTTCCAGATTTACTACGCCATCCTCAACAAAAACCCCGTCTGCTTCAAGCAGAAGCTTCTGCTGATTTATCCCGCCGAAAACAAATGCCTCCGACAGCCTTCCCTCCCTGTTCACCACGCGATAACAAGGAATCTGCTCCGGGTCCGGGTTGACGTGAAGCGCATATCCGACAACCCGTGCCCATCTGCTGTTACCTGCGAGTGCCGCAACCTGCCCGTATGTAGCAACCTTTCCTCTGGGGATCTGCTTTACAACTTCATATATTTTCTGATACGAATTTTTTTCCTCTTCCATTGTACCTTCTCCCAAATACGCCGGACACCCGTTTTTATCCCGACGGCAGGTCGCCGGCACGCTTCTTCCCTCCAGAATCACTCCGTCTTCTCACCTGCAGCCGTTTTCACAGCATCAAGCCCCGAAACATAAATATTGCGGTTTACCTTTGCGTCATAGGAATCGGCGTTAATAATGCCAGCCAGATCGATTCCGGTCGCCTCTTTCATGCTCTCAAACACCTTCGCCATTACAACGGGTACATTGCCGGCAATCTGATTTACACCATTCCCTTCCCCGGCGCCTCCGCCAATAATTGTAATCTTGTCGATGGCCCCAAGCGGCTCCGCAATCTTTCCTGCAATCTCCGGGAGCACCTTAATCATCATCTCCGCCACTGCGGCCTTGTTATACTTTGCATAAGCCTCAGCCTTTTTCTCCATCGCCTCAGCCTCCGCGATTCCCTTTGCCTGAATGGCCGACGCCTCCGCTTCGCCGACCGCGCGGATACCTGCCGCCTCCTGTTCTTTGGAAAAACGCTCCGCCTCAGCCTGTGCCTTTCTGGCTTCTGCCTCCCGCTGTACCTCAAACTGCTTTGCCTCGGCATCTTTCTGGCGCTGGTAGAGCACGGCGTCCGCCCTCTGCTGTGCCGCATATTTATCCGCTTCCGCCTGCTTTTTGATCTCCGCCTCCAGCGCCCGCTCTTTTACTGCAACCTGTTTCTGCTTCAATTCAATCTCACGTTCCTGCTTTGCGATGTCCGCATTCGCAGTCGTAATCTCAATCGTCTTCCGCTGCTCTTCCTTCTGAATCTGATAGGCGGCGTCCGCGATGGCTTTTTTGGTATCCGCCTCTCTCTGCAGCTCCGACTTTTTGATCGCAAGCTCGTTCTGCTTCTTTGCAATCTCCGTCTGCGCAGCCACAGCGGCGTCGTTGGATTCCTTGTCCGCCGAGGCCTGCGCCACCTTGATATCGCGCTCGCTCTCCGCTCTCGCGATGGCCGCGGCTTTTTTGATCTTCACAATATTGTCAATACCAAGGTTTTCAATCACCTCGTTGCCGTCCACGAAATTCTGTACATTAAAACTGATGATATCAAGGCCCATCGCCCGCAGATCGGGCTCCGCGTTCTCCTTCACCAGCGTCGCAAATTTCTGCCGGTCGGAAACCATCTCCTCCAGCTTCATCCTGCCGACAATCTCACGGACGTTTCCTTCCAGCACTTCCCTGGCCACTCCGGCAATATACTCCGTGTTCTTATTCAGAAAGTTCTCGGCTGCAAGGCGCAGCGTCTCCGGCTCGCTGCTGATCTTCACATTTACTGTTGCATCCACATTGATATTGATGTAATCTGCCGTCGGCACTGCATTGCTCGTCTTTACATCAATCGGAATGAGACGCAGATTCAATTTGTCCATCCGCTCAAAAAACGGAATACGGATACTCGCTTTTCCGATCACAATCTTTGACTTTTTTTTGAAGCCGGAAATGATAAACGCCATATCCGGCGGCGCTTTCACATAGCCGATACAGAATAATACGACGATCAGCGCGGCAACAATCAGCGTGACAATAACTGGCAATAATCTTTCCATCCTCATCCCTCCTCTTTTGCTAAAATTATGATACCATATTTTTATGTAAAAGAACAGAAAATAGAACCGGAATTATCTCGTTTCTTCTTTCAGCCTCCGGTTTGCCTCCTCGACATTCATCCTCGAGAGAATCAACGTGATCGCCAGACTGATTCCCATCGGTATCCAGAGATAAATCATATGCAGCATCCGGATGCAGGAGTCCGGCTGAACCGGCATCTTACCATCAAATCCGCTTGCGGCCAGAAGCCAGCCCGCAATCGCGGTTCCAAGGCCGCCGCCTAACTTTACGCCCAGAGATGTACAGGAATACATCGTCCCATCCACCCGTTTGTGCTTTGTGAGAAACGTATATTCCGAACAGGATGCGATCACCGCATTCATATCCCCCTGCCAGGGTCCCTGGCCAAACGCAGCGATACCGGTAAACAAGAGCATTAACGGGACGCTTCCCATATATCCTGCTATAATCACGAGCGCACGTCCCGCCGTGGACAAAAGATACCCACGAAGATTCAGCCGGTACATCCCCTTCCACCGCGCCACGAGAAACGGCGTCAGAAGCAGAGCGGCAATCAGCGGAATATTTACCGCCCATGAAAAAATACCATAGAGATTTTCATTTTTCAGCACATACGTCATATAGTAGATTCCCATATTGATCATTGCCGTATAAACCTGCTGCAAAATGTACACTCCACAGATCATCAGATAAAATTTGTTGGAGACAAGAAGTTTTGCCGCCTCCAGAAGACCGTATTTCTCATCCTCTTCCCTCTTCTCCCGTCCCGCCTCGTTAAGCTCTTCCTCCGGCAGCTCTTTTACAGAAAAAACAGATACGGTATTGACAATCAGGCCGATCAGGGCATAAATCACCGCAATCGCCCGCCAGCCCGACGCGCCACCGCCCAGCGCCGCCACCAGCCCGACCGTGACAGACTGGATCAGCAGGCTCGTCCCGAAGGCAAAAATAAAACGAATCGACCCCATCTGCACCCGCTCCGCACTATTTTTTGTGACCAGCGCCGTCAGCGCCGAATATGCGATATTATTGGCCGTGTAAAATACGGCGTTCAAAAGTGTATAGGCGATAAAAAACCACACATACTGCGCCGTCTCCCCGATCCCCGCAGGAACTGCAAAAATCGCCACAAGCGTGACCGCACAGCCGATATACGCATAGAG
>CANDFU010000138.1 GCA_947384095.1 uncultured Roseburia sp.
TGACGAGAGGTGACTGGAGTTCAGACGTGTGCTCTTCCGATCTGGCAGATACTTCCCGCCATCACAAAAAGGTGAAAAATCTCATGGCTTCCGAAATTCACATGTTTTGAATTAAAAACAGGGAGTTTCAGCGCATAGATCACACCGCCCGCCGTATAAATAACGCCTCCCGCCAGAAGCCATAAAAAAGCTTCCTTTGTGAGTGTCGTGAGAAGTTCTCCGAATACAAAAAGACATACCCATCCCATCGCAATATAGATCACGGACGAAAACCACTTCGGGCAGTTAATCCAGAGTGCCTTTATGGCCATTCCGGCCGCCGCAATCCCCCACACTGCCGCAAGCAGGGTATACCCTGATTTTCCCCCCAGCACGATCAGGCAGACCGGCGTATAGGACCCTGCAATGAGCACAAAAATCATCATATGATCCAGCTTTTTAAAAATCTTTAAGACCTTCCCCGGCACAACGACAGCGTGATAAAGCGTGCTGGCGCCGTACAAAAGTACCATGCTCCCCATAAAAATTATCATTGCCTCGACATTAAGACTGCTCCCCGACATCTGCGCCTTCGCCAGAAGCGGCATAGCCGCTAGTACCGTCATCATCAGCGCGATAAAATGTGTAATTGCACTTCCCGGTTCTCTTATTGTAATCTGCATGCATTTCCTCCCCCTTGCTCTATATCATAGTTTTTAATATTCTACTATATAGTTTTTAATACTACTTGTTGTTCTGATAGTACTCTTATTATATGGGAATGTCAATACAGATATTCTGAATTTTTTATAAAAAAGAGCAATGCCGTACAGTCGCATTGCCCTTTTATGAAAATATCCATTTAGATTACAATTCGCAGTTATTTACCGTGCGCGGGAACGGAATCACATCCCTGATGTTGGTCATACCCGTCAGATACATCACGCATCGCTCAAAACCAAGTCCGAATCCCGCGTGGCGTGCGGATCCGTATTTGCGGAGATCCAGATAAAATTCATAGTCCTTCTCGTCAAGACCCATCTCGCGGATGCGCGCCGACAGCTTTTCATAATCGTCCTCTCTCTGGCTTCCGCCGATAATCTCGCCGATGCCGGGGACCAGGCAGTCCACCGCCGCGACCGTCCTGCCATCCTCGTTCTGCTTCATATAAAAGGCCTTGATTTCCTTTGGATAATCTGTCACAAACACCGGCCTTTTGTACACCACTTCCGTCAGATACCGCTCATGCTCCGTCTGCAGATCCGCTCCCCAGGAAACCTTGTATTCAAACCGATCGTTCTGCTTCTCAAGCAGGGCAACCGCCTCCGTATATGTCACACGGGCAAAATCTGAATTTACGACGTTATGCAGCCGCTCCAGCAGGCCTTTATCGATAAAGCTGTTAAAAAACGCCATCTCCTCCGGTGCATTGTCAAGCACATACTGGATAATATATTTTAACATGCTCTCCGCAAGCATCATGTCATCATCCAGATCCGCAAACGCGATCTCCGGCTCAATCATCCAGAATTCCGCCGCATGCCGGGTCGTATTGGAATTTTCAGCCCGAAACGTCGGCCCGAATGTGTAAATGTTTTTAAATGCCATCGCATACGTCTCGCCGTTTAACTGGCCGCTCACCGTCAGATTGGTCGGTCTGCCAAAAAAGTCTTTCCCATAGTCAACCTCACCCTTCGGATCTTTCGGCGGTTCCTTTATATCAAGCGTCGTCACCTGGAACATCTCTCCTGCGCCCTCGCAGTCGCTCCCGGTAATGATCGGCGTATGGACATAGACAAAATCTCTCTCCTGGAAAAACTTATGAATCGCATAAGCAACCAGGGAACGCACCCTGAAAACCGCCTCGAACGTATTTGTCCTTGGCCTCAGATGAGAAATCGTCCGCAGATATTCAAAACTGTGCTTTTTTTTCTGTAAAGGGTAATCCGGCGTCGACGCCCCCTCCACAGTAATCTCCGCTGCCTGAATCTCAAACGGCTGCTTTGTTCCCGGCGTGGCGATCATTCTGCCTGTCACAAGAACCGCCGCCCCCACATTCAGCTTCTCAACCTCGGCAAAATTCGAAAGCACGTCCGAATACACGATCTGCACGGGCTCAAAAAACGTACCGTCGTTGACCACAATAAATCCAAAATTTTTCGAATTGCGGATGCTTCTGACCCACCCGCCGATCGTGACAGATGTATCCACATATTGATCCTGCTTCCGGAATAAATCCCTGACACTGACTAAATCCATATTTCCCTCCATGTACACATGTTTTCTCTATGATTGCGCCGCCTTTTTACCTGTTCAGCTTGTGAACACAGCGCTCTCACAATATCTTATCCGCACTATCCGCAAAAATCAAGTCTTATTACTTCATTCCTGCTCTCTTATGATCTCCTTGACCGCGGCCACCTGGTTTTCTACATGCTTGTGCATCGCCTCCGTTACTTTTTCTTTGTTCTTCTCCGAGAGTCCCTCCACAATCTGGCAATGTTCCCTGATCAGGACCGGATAATTTTTTTCCTCTTTCAGATATTCCACCCGGTAGCGGTACATCTGCTCTCTCAGATTATTCAGCATGTTGACAAGCTTCGGATTTCCGGTCGCCTGATAGATAATGTCATGAAAACGGACATCCGCCTCCGCAATCCGTTTCAGGTCCTTTGTCTTTGTATACTCCTCAAACTCATGCATCGTACGCCTTAAACCGCCCAGCTCCTCCTCCGAAATTTTTTCACAGGCAATCGAAGCCGCAAGTTCGTCAAGCGCTTCGCGCACCTGCAGGACATCCTGCATGTCCTTTTCCGTCATTTTTGCGACCTCCGCGCCTTTCCGCGGAATCGTCACCGCCAGCCCTTCCTGTTCCAGCATTCGGATGGCCTCCCTGATCGGAGTCCTGCTCACACCGAGCTTTGCGGCAAGCTGCAGCTCCATCAGGCGCTCCCCCGGTTTTAAATCTCCTTTGAGAATCGCCTCCCGCAGCGTATGAAACACGACATCGCGCAGCGGAAGGTACGCATTCATATTCAGAGTCAATCCTTCTTTCATAACCGCCTCCTACCTCATATTATTATATATGCTCGTAAGATAAACCTGCCTTGCCAGCCCCGATTCCTTCATTGCATTGTAAGCCGCCTCCGCTTTTTCCTCCCCGTCAAACAATCCGAATACCGTGGGGCCGCTGCCGCTCATCATCGCGCCCGCCGCCCCATGCTCAAGCATGTGCTCTTTGATCTCCGCGATAACCGGATAATGAGGGATCGTCACAGTCTCAAGTATATTTCCCATTCCGGAAGCGATGGCGGCAAGGTCCTTAGCACGGATATCTGCGAGCAGCCGGTCAATATCGGGATGCACGATTCCGTCATTCAGTTTCAGATTCTCATAGACAAACTTTGTAGACACGTTAATCTGTGGTTTTGCGATCAGAACAGGACATTTGACCATCGGAGGAAGCGCTGAGAGCTTTTCACCGATTCCCTCTGCAAGAGCGGTTCCACGCATCAGACAGTACGGAACATCCGCCCCGATTTTTACGCCCCGCTCCATCAGCTCTTTCTTTGAAAGGCCAAGCCCGAACATCCGGTTTATTCCATACAGGGCTGCCGCGGCGTCCGTGCTCCCGCCCGCAAGCCCCGCCGCCACCGGAATATGCTTCTGCAGCCTTATGGAAAGGCCGTCCTTAATATGAAACTCTTCCATCAGAAGTTTTGCCGCTTTATAGACAAGATTATTCTCATTCGTGGGAAGAAAGGCCAGATTTGCAGACAGTGCAATTTCTCCCGTTCCCGTCCTTATCATTTCAAGACGGTCAAACAGGTGAATGGTCTGCATCACCATGCGCACTTCATGATAGCCGTCCTCCCGCTTTCGAAGCACATCGAGTCCAAGGTTAATTTTAGCCAGCGCCTTTACAGAAATCTCTTTCATTTTCTACCTCTCTGTACATCTCATGCGCGTCTGCCTCCGCCCATACTTTTTCTGTGCGGACAAAAGACGTCTTTGTATCGGTTTCGTAATCCATTGTTTTGTATTCTGTATACAATATGCATTCTACCATTATCGCATGAATACGTCAAGATTCTGTTATTTTTTTCCTAAAGTATTCTGTCACCAATACCGATATATCATACAAAGACGATAACCATTTTGCCATTGTATCTTCAATCGGGACAGCATACAGCCGGCAAAACGGAGATCGGTTTCCAACCAGATCTGCCATGCATGGACGCAGGCAGTCTCTGTGTCTCACAGACACAGCAATTTTATTCCCGCAGGCAATGAACCGGGCAGCTGCGAAGCAGACACCTGGCGAATGCCGCGAGGGTCTGATGCCCCACAGCTCTGCCGCACCGCAAGCCGGATGCCCATGAGCCTGTTGCGGGGTTGTTGACTTTAACAGTTTCCAAAGGAATGGAGGAATGAATCATGGCTATTAATTCAGTAAGCAATGCTACAGGTTCCGTACAGACGCCAACCTACAATAGCACGCCAAAAAAGACGGACGCTGCAGAGAAGAACACAAACACGGGTACGGGCACGAAAAATGAGGCTGCCGCTGTTTATGAGAAGAGTTCTGACAAACAGACTTCCGCCAACACCGTTACCAAAAAGCCGAATACCGCTCTTATCGCTAAAATGAAGGCGGATGCAGAGCAGCGCACGGCGCAGCTGAAGAGTCTCGTCGAAAAGATGATGACAAAGCAGGGCGAGGCTATCGGAAAAGCAGACTCCATGTGGCGTTTTCTTGCCGATGGCAAATTTACCGTAGATGCCGCGACCAAAGCACAGGCGCAGGCCGATATTGCTGAGGACGGCTACTGGGGTGTGGAGCAGACGTCCGACCGTATTCTTGATTTCGCGAAGGCGCTCTCCGGAAACGATCCGGACAAGGCGGATGAACTTCTTGAAGCATTCAAAAAAGGCTTTAAACAGGCTACCGGCGCCTGGGGGAAGGATCTTCCGGATATCTCCCAGCGTACTTATGACGCCGTTGTAGAAAAATTTGACAACTGGAAAAAAGGAAACAAGACCGAAGAGGTTGCGGATCCGGCGCAGGCACAGGCTTAACTGTGAAAGGCTGCCATTTTGGCAGCTATTCATCAAACAGTATCAGCCAGCAGACCGAAATAGGGCATCTGCCATACAGGAGGTGCAGAAAAAGACGAGTAAGAAGCAAACCGTTTCCTGCCCGTCTTTTTCATTCTTAATGAGCGCTGCCCTTTCTGGCAGTTTTTTTGATACCGGCCTGATATTCCGCCTTACAAAGCGACACTTATCTGTATAAACTGACTACAGCAGTTCATAATAAACGGTAAGAGACCATATACATGATTATACACAGCCGCAAGGAGTTTCCTATGACTGATCTTTCTTACCGAATCATCTGTACGTCATCGTTAAAAAAAGAACATCTGGATTTCAGATTTACACAGCTGATCGCCATCATCAGAAAAGATGACATCTATTTAATCCTTTATATCTGATCCATCCACCCCGATCAGGCACGCGCCAATGTGCCTGCATATCGGAAGAAAATCTTTTTTATTAGAAGATGCAACCTTTCCATTTTCCAGTTCGAGAGATTCCAGAGCAATAATACAGTCTCCCAGGCTTCTGCAGGCATTGCCTCTCGGAATTTTATCCTCTCGATTCAAAGCTTC
>CANDFU010000139.1 GCA_947384095.1 uncultured Roseburia sp.
GCGCTTAAGCCAGCCCGTACCGCTGAAAGAGTTTTCGGGAGAGAGCTTTTTGCTGTTGAACGCAGGCACGGACCTGCGCGAGAAGAGTATACGACTCTGCCGCGAGGCAGGGTTTGAGCCCAGGGTTGTCTATACCGGTGCGTCGGGGGAGACGATCGCGGGACTGGTGAAAGAGAGGATGGGAGTGGCGATGATTATGGGGCAGGTGGCAAGGAGGCATGTCTCGGCGGAGGTAAAGGTGATCAGAGTGTGGCCGACAGCGGAATTTCGTATGGTGTTCTGTCTGTCGGCCCGGGGGTGGGGCCGGGCGGAGGCACGTATGCTGCGGGAATATCTTGCGGAGGATATCTGAAAAAGGAGACCGGCGCGTACACGGAGTGCGGGACATCGGCGCGCACCCCTGTCTGCAGGCGTCAGGATTTTAATGGTACACAGGAAAGAAAAGGAGATGGAAAAAGCAGGAAAAAATGGAAAACGTTTGCAATCCCGGCTTTTTTACCATAAAATATTTCAGTCCGCATGCGAAAAAAAGCGGGAAGAAAACGCTGGAGGGATTATGCAGAATACCTGAAAAAGTGACAAATATTCTGTGTATTAATTATATATTGACAAAAAATAGTAAGAGTGTTAGTATTTATGCAAGGCAAAAGCAATTTGCAGATGAATTGGAATGTTTTTGCTTTCTTTTTTCAAAATCATTGCAAACGTTTGCAATGATTTGCAAATGTCTCTTATTGCACAGGAGGATGGCCGCCGCATGGCAGTGCCGTCCGGTGTGGTAAAGAAATAGAAGAAAAGGAGAGATACTTATGAAGAAAAAACTACTTGCTGTGACGCTTGCGCTTGCGATGGCGTTCGGAATGGCTGCCTGTGGCGGGGATCCGGGAAAAACGGATTCCGGCACTACAGATCAGAGCGGCGCGGACAACAATGCCGGAGGAGAAGACGCCGGAGATGTGGGGCAGGATGGCGGCGCGTCTGTTTCCGGGACAGAAGCGAAAGAACCTGCGGCGGGAGACGGTGAGATCCTTATCGGCTGTCTTCAGGATATTACCGGCTCTACCTCTGCTCTGGGGATTTCTGTTCAGACCGGCGCGCAGGATGCGGTGGATGAGATCAATGCAAACGGCGGCGTGAACGGGAAAACGCTGGTGATGAAAACCTACGACACGAAAGGTGATGTCACGGAAGCGGTGAATGCCTATATCACTGCGGTGACAGTCGATAATGTTTCGATTATCGTCGGCCCTCCGGTGGCAAACATCGCCAATGCAATCAAGGAAACCTCCGAGGATTACGATGTGCCTGTGATGGGTCTGGCGATGGATCCGGCATGCCAGTTAAAGGAAGACGGGACGGCTTATAAGAATATGTTCTGTTTCCAGCCGAACGCGGACACACAGGGAGATATCATGGCTTCCTTCGCCGTGAAGAACGGTCTTAAGACGTATGGTGTTCTTTACAATCAGGAGAACAGTTACTCCGTATCGCTGCTCAATCCATTCCTTGACACGCTCAAAGACCAGGGGATTACGGTCGACGAGAGCCTGATCGTGGCATACGGCGCGGCAGATACCGATTACAAAACGCTGCTGCAGCCGATTGTGTCTGCGGGGGTTGATGCTATTTACTGCCCGAATTACACGCAGCAGCTTGTGGCGATCTGCACGGCGGCGTCGGAGCTGGGATTTGAGGGTAAGATTATAAACGGACTGGACGCGGCCCCTCCTTTCAATACGACGTTCGGCGGGGACTGCTCGAATATTTATTACATCAATAATATCGATGTGAACGACGGGAAGACCTCGGAGATGGTTGCCAGAATTGAGGATAAGGTGAGCGCTGTCAACAAGTATTTCCTTGGATACGATATCGTGATGATCGCGAAGGACTGTATGGAGAAAGCGGGGCTTGCGGATGCGGACGCGCTTCGCGATACCATTGCGAATGTAAAAGATTTTGAAGGGCTGACCGGTAAGATTACCATGGACCCGGCGAGCCATATGCCGGCCGGAATGGGAATGTTTATGTATACTTATGACAATCAGACGCCGGTTATGCTGGAGGAATATGCAGGTAATTAAACATGGCAGCAGGGCCGCAGAAATGCCGCCCGTATAAGGAAGCGGGCCGCCATCGCCACAGACAGGGATGGCGGCCCGGTCTGACAAAAGGGACAGCAGGGAGGAAAACAGATGTCGCTGCAAATTATTTTAAACGGCATAGCGACCGGATCGGTTTACGCGCTGATTGCGACAGGCTTTGCCTTAATATTTAACGTTTTGAAATTCTCTAATTTTTCTCATGGAGCCACAATGACTGCCTGTGCGTTTATTTCCTACTTCCTGGTGGCGGATAAGGGTCTGGGACTTTTTCCGACGCTGCTGGCTGCGGGGGCGGCGGGCGCTGTTGTGGCGCTGTTCGGCGAGTTTGTGGGTTTTCGCCGGATTTTAAAGAATCATTCTTCCGCAACTTATTTTTTCGTGTCCTCGATTACGCTGGGCACGCTGTATGAGGGCCTTGTGACGATCAGGGTCGGTTCCAATTTTTTCAATTTTCCGTCTTTTTTCAATAAGCCTACGATCGGGATCGGCAGTCTGGTAATTTCCACGACCGATGTGATGATGTTTATCATCAGTGTGGCGGTATTGCTTGTGCTCGCCTTTGTGATTCAGAATACCCGCCTGGGACGCGCGCTGCGGGCGGTCTCATTTGACCGCGATACGGCGCAGCTGATGGGAATCAATTCTACCCGGATGATTCAGTCTGCCTTTGTGATTTCCGGCGTTCTCGCCGGCATTGCAGGCGTGTTCTTAGGCATTAAATATACCCTGTATCCGTCGCTCGGGAGCCTGGTGGTCAAAGGGTTTATCGCCTCTGTCATCGGCGGGCTGGGAAGTCTGCCGGGGGCGATCGCAGGAGCTTTTCTGCTGGGGATCCTGGAGACGGTTCTGTTGTCTCTGCTTGGTTCCGGTTACTCGACGATTGCGACGTTTGCGGTCATGCTGTTGTTTCTGCTGATCCGTCCGCAGGGGATTGCGGGCAGCAACGTGCAGGAAAAAGCGTAAGGAGGGATTACTATGTCGGCACTTGTGTCAAACATTCTCACACAGGTATTTATCACACTGATTGCCGTTGCCGGCGTCTATGTGCTGACCGGGCTGACCGGAATGTTCAGTCTTGGGCAGGCGGCATTTATGGCAATCGGCGCATATGCGTCCGGCCTTCTGGTCGTGAGGCTTCACATGAATTTTGCGCTTGCGGTTGTGCTGTCTGTGCTGATGGCAGTGGCAGTGGGATATCTGATCGGTTATCCCGTCGTGCGCTTACGGCGCGACTATATTTCGCTTGTCACGCTGGGTTTTGGGGAGGCGATCGGGGCGCTGCTAAACCGTATGACGTTTCTGACGGGCGGCGCTTCCGGGCTGACGGGCGTTCCGCGCAGGGTGGGACTGCCGCTGGCCTGCATTTCCGCCGTTGCCGCCATTGGGCTCGTGGCGTTTTTTAAGACCAGTAAATATGGGCGCCAGTGCATCGCACTGCGCGGGGATGAGCTGGCGGCAAAAGCCATGGGAATCAATGTGATCCGCGTCAAAATGACGGCGTTTCTCCTGAGCGTCGCACTGACGGCCTATTCGGGTGCGTTGTATGTCTTTTATATGTCGTATGTTGATCCCACCGGGTTTGGCTGGAAAAAGAGCGCCGACTGGGTAATCATGGTATTTTTCGGCGGTGTAAATTCGCTGACGGGCTCCACGCTGGGGGCGTTTATCTTAAGCGCGCTCCCGCAGATGCTTCGCGGCCTGCAGAATTACCGCTATGTCGTGTACGCGGTTCTGGTGCTTCTGATTCTGAATTTCAAACCCTCCGGCCTTCTGGGAGAGTGGGAGCTTACGCCCGGCAATGTAAAGAGGAGCATCGGCAGGCTGACGGAAGGCAGGAGACGGAAGGAGGAAAAATGAGATGGCGTTGCTGGAGGTAAAAAATATTCATAAGAGCTTTGGAGGCGTAAAGGCAATCCAGGACTTTTCCATTGAGGCTGACGCCGGGGAAATCCACGGCATCATCGGGCCGAACGGTGCGGGAAAAACGACCATTTTCAATACGATTTCCGGTGTATATACCGCAGACAGCGGGGAGGTATATCTGAACGGGACGCAGATCACGAAGCTGGAACAGTATAAAATTACCCGGCTGGGTATGGGCCGCACATTTCAGAACATCCGGCTTTTCCAGGGGCTTACCGTGCAGGAAAATGTCATGTGCGCTTTTGACCCGCAGAGCAGATATACGGTTCTGGGAGGATTGCTTCCCACGCCAAAGCGCCTTGCGGAGGAGAAGCGGGGGAAAGAGCTGTGTGAGAAGTATCTCGAGATCGTGGGCATGAAAGATTATTTAAAGGAACGCCCGGAAAACCTTTCTTATGGTATGCAGCGCCGTATCGAGATCGCCCGCGCGCTGATGTGCGAGCCGAAAACACTGCTTTTGGACGAGCCGGCGGCGGGGTTAAACCCGACAGAGGTCGGGGAACTGACGGAGCTTATCCGGAGGGTTTCAAAGCAGATCGGTTTTGCGATTCTTCTGATCGAACACAGGCTTGAGCTTGTGATGAGTATTTCCGATCTGATACATGTCCAGAATTTCGGTAAGACCATTGCGGTTGGGACTCCGGACGAGGTGCGGCAGAACCAGGAGGTTATCGAAGCATATCTGGGGAAGGAGGACTAGGATGGAGCCGTTGTTAAAGATTACAGACCTTTCGGTCAGTTATGGGCACGTCGAGGCGCTGCGCGGGGTGAGCGCCCAGGTGCGCGAGGGACAGATTGTCTCCATCATCGGGGCAAACGGCGCGGGAAAGACGACGCTCCTGCGCACCGTCTCCGGTCTTGTTAACGCACGGGCCGGAAGCATCACGTTTCAGGGGCGGCCGCTTCCGAAAAAGCCGGATAAAATCGTGGGCGCGGGGATTGTGCATGTGCCGGAGGGAAGAAAATGTTTTTCCGGCCTTACCATCCGCGACAACCTGCTTGTGGGCGGTTATCTGTTCCGGGGGAAGAAGCTGGAGGAAGATCTTGCGGAGCAGTATCAGCGGTTTCCGATTCTGGAGCAGCGGAAAGATCAGTTTGCGGGCACGCTCTCCGGAGGTGAACAGCAGATGCTGGCTGTGGCGCGCGGGCTGATGAGCAGGCCGAAGATTCTTCTGCTCGACGAACCGTCGATGGGACTTGCGCCGATCATCGTAAACCAGATTTATGACCTTATCCGTGAAATTCACGATTCGGGGATTACGGTGCTTCTGGTTGAGCAGAACGCGGCGATGGCGCTGGGAGTTTCCGACTATGCCTACGTGCTCGAAAACGGCAGAATCAGCCTGTCCGGATCCGGGGAGGAGCTGCTGGGTTCGGATGAGATCAGGAAGGCATATCTGGGAGGATAGTGTGAGAAGTACTTCTAAATCACTCGCAGCAAAGGCTGCTTCGCGAAGAAGTACGAAGTCTCACACAGGAGAATGCCTGAAATATGGCATTCTCCGCACGGATATGAGATTCCGCAGGGCGGAAACATGGAGGATAGTGTGAGAAGTACTTCTAATCACTCGCAGCAAAGGCTGCTTCGCGAAGAAGTACGAAGTCTCACACAGGAGA
>CANDFU010000140.1 GCA_947384095.1 uncultured Roseburia sp.
CAGCACTTTTGAGGATATGGTGATCCCGGAGATGGAGTTTACTTCCGATGAGAGAATGGTTGCGTTTGGCGATTCAAAGCTTATTTTTTTTGAGGGAGGGCAGCGTCCGCAGGCAGCGCAGGAGATTCCGCTGGAAAAACAGGCGCAGAGCATTTTCCACAATGAAAATTACATCGGCATTGTGACCAGCAACGAAGACAGGGATGTGACGCGCCATATTATGGTATATAACACGCGGGGAAAACTGCTTTTAGAGCAGGATATTGACACGGAGTATGAGAGTATTGAATTTTTGTCCGGCAATGAAATCTGCATCCGCAGCAGAATGGTCTGCGACATTTATACCTTAAGGGGGATTTATAAGTTTCATTACGAATTTCCGGAAGAATTGTATAAAGTGATTCCGGGCGCTTCCGGGCTCAATTATACGTTTGTTCTGAGCGATGCAACAGAGAAAGTAAGACTGAAATAGGAGATACATATGAACTGGGTACTGATACTTGTTCTGACGACGATGGCGATCGGGATGGCTTCGGGCTGGAGGAGAGGATTTCTGCGTATGGTTTTTTCGCTGGTATCTTGGGTTATTATTCTGGCTTTTGTGTCATGGTCTGCGCCGTATGCAAAGGATTATCTGATGACGCGCACGTCGCTTTATGAGACGATTCAGAGGCAGTGCGAAGAGACGATAAACCGCGCGGCCGCGGGAGAAGGGGAGATCGCAGCGATAGAGGGCAGGCAGAACGCCGGTGCGGAATTTGCGAGGCTGGGGATTGTTCTGCCGGAGGCTGTGGCAACGGACATACTGGAAAGCATTACGGGTGCCGCGTATGATTTTCTGGAGGAAACCAGTATTTACGAGGAGATTTCAAAGAGAGTTGCTTATTTTATCGTGGAAGGGATTGCATATCTGGCGGCGCTTACGGGGGCATGGATCATCGTTCATCTGATATCGCAGGTTCTCGGGCTTGTCTCCCATATACCGGTGGTAAACGGGCTGAACCGTTTTCTCGGTATCTTTGCCGGGGGACTCTACGGGCTGGTCCTTGTATGGATTGCGTTTTATATCGTTGCTGTGTGCAGTGCCGGCGGGCCGGGAGCAGCCGTCATAGCGGCGATCCACGGGAACCCGTTACTGACGTTTCTTTATGAAAGAAATCCGCTGCTATTGCTGTTTCTGCGCAGGTTTTAGGCATTTCTTTTTCCTGGGCCGACACATTATTGAAAAACTCCAATATATTATCGTATAGAGTGAAATAAGGAGACGATCAATATGGAAGAGAGAGCAGCCGCTGCGGATGGATGCAGTTTTGCTGGTGTGAAACCGGCCGTGATGGATCTGCCGTATCCGCCGGTCAGAGTGGGCGCAAAAAATCCGGAATATGCAAATCTGCTGAGCGTGGATTATTGCGGCGCAGTGTCCGAGTTGTCTGCGGTCACACAGTATATCAACAATGAAAACCGGCTTTCCTGTGAAAACTGTCCGATGGCGCGGACCATTCTGGAAATTGCGATGGCGGAAATGATGCATCTGCAGAAACTGGGGGAGCTTATCGCTCTTTTGGGCGGCAACATTGATTTTACAGTGCGGCAGCGGGGAGGAAGGCCGCAGATGTGGACGCCCGCGTACCTGACGATCCCGGAGAATGGCGGGAAAATGATTATGGCGGATATCGAAGCGGAAAAGGCGGCGATCAGCCAGTATCAGATGCACATGAAGATGATAAAGGATAAGGATGTGAACGCTGTGCTGGCAAGAATCATAAAAGATGAAGAATATCATATTATGCTTCTTCATGCACTGGCTCAGGCCTGGTAAGGCTGTTTAAGAACGGGAATAGAATAGATGGCGGAGAGAAAAAGATGGCGGATAAGAGCCATCTTTTTCTCTGTTGTATCTTTGGAATATGTTTTCTGACAGAAACGCGTCTGGATTGCCGCTTCATGTGTTCTTTTTGCGTTCAGCCTCCCTGGGGATGACAAGTTCCACGACATTGGAGTACGGGCTGCGGGAACCGTCTGAGAGCACGGCGCGCACACGGAAGCGGTAGGAACTTCCCTTGCGGAAATCTTCTTTCTGGCCGTCTGCGTTTTTGTATTGTGTGCAGAGGTATTTCAGTTCCGCCACTGTTTTGACACGTGTAAACGTGTTTCCGGATCCTTTGGCGATGTAGATCTGGTAGGAGACGGCGCGTGGCCAGGAGCTCCAGTTTAAAAGGACGTCGCCGTCCACGATTTTTGCGTCAAGCTGTATCAGGGCTTCTTTTGCGAGCGGGTCGGATTCCGGGGCCCTGTAGGTGCCGGTTCCGGTATTTACGAACGAGCGCACTTTATAGTAATAGATCTTTCCGGATGTTGTCCCTGTATCGGTATACCTGGTTTTATCAGTGGCCGCGATGACCCGGTACGGACCGTTTTCGGACTCGGAGCGAAGAATTTCATATCCGTTGACGCCTTCCTGCGCCATCCAGCTCAGAGTGATCTGCGCTCCGGACACCTGGCATTCCTGCTGGTTCCACACGGGCCGGCTTCCGGTCACGGTAATTTTTCTGGCACTGGAGGCGGAGGCGTAAAGCGCAGTTTTCTGCCCCGGGTCCTCTGCGGAGGGGGCCAGTTTATACGCTTTCAGCTTGTAGGAATAGGTTTTTCCAGGCGTCAGGCCTGTGTCGGTGTATCCCTGGGTGGTATTGCCGGGGCAGTGCGCGATAAGTTTGTTGTCCCGGTATATGACATATCCGTCACAGGTGGGGATCCGGTTCCAGAACAGCGAGACGGAGGTTGCCGTGTTGCTGGAAATGCCTGCAATGGATGCTTTTACCCGCAGGGACGGCATATTCTGGTATCTGGATTTTTTAAATCCGGCGATTTTGGTCCATTTTGACAGATTCGTATAGGGCAGCAGGGGGTTGGTGAACTTAAAGGAGTCTTTCGAGTCGATGTACTGAAAAACATCCCAGATCAGTCGTTTCTGCCGCTGGTTACTGCTGAGGCCCCAGTACAGGCCGTCCTGCATCTCAACGGGATGGTCGAACTGCCGCCCATAGATAAACGATTCAATCATGCTGTTTCCTTCGCTTATATAGTAGGCATAGGCATAGGCGGCCGCCTGTACGAATTCTCCCTTGCTGGAGTTAAAAGACTGTTCGGAAAGCATGATGGTATATTGTTTTCCAAAGTTTTTCTTTACATAGTCGGTCAGGACTTTTAAGTTGCGGAACGTGACAAAATCCGTGTCAATGGAATTTTTCGCATGGGAATCGTCCCAGAAAAC
Organism: uncultured Roseburia sp.; assembly: GCA_947384095.1. Taxonomy (GTDB): domain Bacteria; phylum Bacillota; class Clostridia; order Lachnospirales; family Lachnospiraceae; genus Roseburia. The sequence continues at coordinate 3,272 of CANDFU010000140.1, forward strand.
CGGGTCGCGCAGTCCCTGTGGGTAGGCATGGTATGCGATATTAAATACGACGCGGCCCTGGCTGTTTAATGTGTTGTAAAACCGGTCGAGAACAGATTTTGTGGAAAAGTACGCGTTCTCATCCTGATCGGCGTCATAATTCCAGTTGTAGTCGAGGCTGATATAGACTTTGGCTTTCTTGCTCACGCTTTTCACGGCGTTGTAGCAGATACGGAAATTCCGCGCATAATTTTTCATATAGCTTCCGAGGGATTTTCCGCCGTTGTAATTCCAGGTTCCCGGGCTGTTGACTTCGTTTCCGAGGATCCAGCCTGACACGAGATTTTCTTTGGTCCCGTAGCGCTGTGCGAGGAAGGTCATTACAGCCTCAAAGGTACGGCATCCTTTTTCCGTGGAAGTTTTGACGGAGGAATAATTTGCGGACTGCGGACAGTGAAAGCGCATTGCTGCCGTCGCGGGTGAGAAATCGTTCGGAAGCAGCAGAATGACGGTAACTTTTGCCTTTGCCGCGTTGTATGCTTTTACCTGCGCGTCGTTTGCCTGCAGGACGTCGGCGCTGAAATAGTAGGTTTTTCCCCGGTATTTGTAAGGGATTCCGCTCTTTTTGTCTGTCGTCAGAAGGGAGTTTAAAGTCCAGTTGACAACGGCGTGGCTGATTCCAAGGTCCAGGGCCTCGGAAAGATCTTCGGGCTGCAGTCCTTTTTTCGAGAGCGTTTTGGGGCCGCTTCCGGTGTATGTGGCGAGAACTTCCGGATTTGTGATATAGCGGGCCGTGCTTATGATTTTATATTTATTTCCCGTTTTTGCGGCAATCGCGAATTTCTGGCAGAGCATGGTTTTGTTATATTTTACGGTAAATGTAAGAGTGCCTTTTTTGGTTCTCAGGGAAGTCAGAGGTCTGGCGTTTACTTTTCCGCTCTCGGCGGCGTTGGCGTCCAGGGCCAGAAGGTAAAGTTTTTTTCCCATGTCGGAAGTTTTTTGTTTTACTTTTGCCTTTACGGTGAGTTTTTTCCCGTTGTGGTTTAATTTACATGAGGTGACGGAAACCGGCAGATCTGCCGCCTGCATCGTTTCGGGCGCCGACAGGGCGGTCCCGAGGAGAAAGAGCAGCAGTACCATGCAAAAAAATCCCGTACGTTTCAGATGTTTCATATGTGGCTCAGTCCTTTCTTTGTCTGTTGCATATTGCGATGATAACAGTATATCATGAAAAGATCATGAAATAAATCAACTTTCAAATTTCTTGCCAAAGGAGAGGGGGGGAGTGTATAATTGCAGTTGCAGCCGGAAACCGCGCCGGGCGCGGTGCGCAGACGCGGGAAAGGCGCAAAAAAAGGGACCGGGCAGTGGCTGGAAGAAGAGAAAATGGAGGAAGCGATGGGAAAAGATGTGATAATTGCATGCGATTTTAGCAGCAGGGAAGAGGTGCTTGATTTTCTGGGAAAATTTAAGGAAGAAAAGCCGTTCGTGAAAATCGGGATGGAGCTTTTCTATGCGGAAGGGCCCGGGATCGTGCGGACCATCAAGGAAATGGGGCACAAGGTTTTTCTTGATCTGAAGCTGCATGATATTCCGAATACGGTGAAAAAAGCGATGTCGGTTCTCTCGGGGCTTGATATCGATATGTGTAATGTCCATGCGGCGGGCACGAAGGCCATGATGCAGGCGGCTGTGGAGGGTCTTACGAGGCCGGACGGCACAAGACCGCTTCTGATTGCGGTGACGCAGCTCACATCGACGAGCGGGGAGATGATGCGCGAGGAACTTCTGATCGGGGCGCCTGTCGGCGAAACAGTGATGCATTATGCAAAAAATGCCATGGAAGCAGGGCTGGACGGTGTTGTCTGTTCTCCGCTTGAGGCGGGAGACGTTCATGCCGCTTGCGGGGATCGTTTTATCACTGTGACGCCCGGAGTCCGGTTTGCGGGAGGGGACGTCGGAGATCAGAAGCGTGTGACGACACCGGAGCGGGCAGGAGAACTTGGAGCCGACTATATTGTCGTCGGAAGGCCGGTCACACAGGATGCGGATCCGGTGGCTGCATACCGCAGATGTATGGATGCGTTTGTCCGGGGAGTTTAAAAGCGATGGAAAGAAAAGGGCTCAGCGGCAGTACGCTGAAAATGATTGCGATACTTACAATGCTTATCGATCATGTGGGGGCGGCGTTTGTCGGCCGTTTTCTTATGACGAGCGGGATGATGGAGGCGATGGAAACAGAGGAGACGATCATGGGATGGCTGATGGACCACGCCTCGCTTTATATGGTTTATTCGGTGATGCGTATGGTCGGACGGATTGCCTTTCCGATTTTCTGTTTTCTGCTGGTGGAGGGGG
>CANDFU010000141.1 GCA_947384095.1 uncultured Roseburia sp.
CTTAGCATGCGGCTGCCGGAAAAGAATCCGTTTTAAAACAGGGAGGTTGTGGCCCGTCTGGCGTCACGGCCTTCCTGTTTTTGCGAAGTCGTCATAAGTGAATAGAGCGAGGGCTGGGAAATGTCTTTTCATTCCGTTCATTCGTTATACATAGCGGAAAAAGAAGCGCTCTGAATTTAAAATCGTGGTCTGACGCTGCCGATTCGGTATCGGGTATATCGAAAGGCAGGGGTAAAGCGACGGGATGACTGGTAATGAGAAAATAATACAGAGCCGGTCTGTGCGTCTGTCTGTGCGCGGAACGGCTCTGTCTGGTTGTTATGGTTGTTTCGTGGGGGCCTGTTGTCTGGCCTGCTGTGGAGCGGCCGGACGTGGCGTCTGCTGCCGCATAGCCTGTTGCGGTGCAGCCTGTTGTTTCCGTGGCTGCTGCCGCGGAACCTGTCCCTGTGCGGTCTGGCTGTGGCCGGCCTGCTGTGGGGCAGTCCCCCGTGCTGCTGCCTGCTGCCTGCTGTCTGCCGGGCGGTGCCCGGAACCACGGTGCGTCGCGCCTGTCTGGCGTCTCTGCGCGATCTGCAGCTTGCTTTTGCGGAAACGATCCGTTGTTTCTTTTATGTAGTTATCCGTAGAAAAGTGCTTTAAGGTGTCCGCATCAATCGCAATCCGGTTATCCATCGTTTTCATGGTGTCGGTGACGCGTAGCTTTTTGCCGATGACGGGGTCGCTCAGGTCATATATCAGGTTATTGGAGAATTTAAGCACCATCGGGCGCGCAAAATCATCCGGATTCTCCATCAGTACAAGCGCTTTCTCACCGTCCGACAGGTCTACGCAGGAACCGGTCGGAAGGATGTGGATGCACTGTGCGAGCGCGGTGAGGACACGTGAATTATAAAAACGGCTGTTCTTTTTTAAATAGTACATGGCGGCGACTTCGGAGATCGGAGGGTCGCTCAGCCTCATTGCCGTGAGCCGGTCAAATTTATCTGCGACTTTTAAGATGTCGGCGAGAAGCCTGACATTTCCCACCGGTTCTTTTGCCTTTACGGTGCGGCTGTTTTCAAAAATGGTGTGCTGGATGATTTCCAGAGAAAGCTTTGGCAGACCGGAGCTTTCGTAAGTGGGGCGGATAGTCTCATATCCGCGCTCCAGATTCATCTGGATAAAATCCTGGTCGCTCTCAGAGAGATCGTCTCCTTTGTCGAGGACGGCAAGCGGAACGTACAGGTAACCAAAATCGTAGAGAAGCCCTGCTATGATTAAGGCCAGCTTTTCGGGCGGGGTTACACGCATTCCGTTGGAGATCAGCGCGGTCAGGATAGCGACACTGATCGAATGTTTATATACAAAATCGGCGGAACTGCGCAGCATCTGGGCGAAGTTCAGCTTGTGGTCAAGGACACCGTAATGAGCCTGTATGCTCTGCGCCAGTTCGAGCAGCGTGGCGGGCGGCTGATTGTCCTGAAGCTTATCCATATTGTCCTTCAGCTTGAACATGTAAATCGTCTGGAACTGCTCAAATTCCACATCTTCACGGGTTAAAGGCGGCAGGGGTTCTGCCGGCTCTAAGATGAAAATGCCGATCAGGCCGAAATTTTCAATGCTGTTGATACCCTGGATGGTAAGTCTGGTGTTTCTCTCGTAAAGAAGGACACCCATTTTGTTGTAAATTGGTTTTGCCAGCCGCATACCGGGTTTTAAGTCCGATGTTTTTACAAATTGCATAAATTTGCCTCCCCTTTTACCCAATGTTTCTGTAAACATCTATCTATTATAATGATAGCATATTGAAAGGTCAAATACAATCTGCTAAGATGAAAATTGGTTACATTTAAAGATGGTATGTTATTCTTTGCGCCCGCGCGGCTTCTTCCGCTGTCTGATATCGGAGGAGGCGGGTTCAGTTCCGGAAGCGTCCGCAGGCTGTTTCCAGCGGGCGGATGCCTTGCCGGGCATGCCGGGCGCGAACAGTAACAGTGTGTGCCGGCCAGCCGGCGGGCGGTGAAAAGGTAAATTATGAGATACATTTCATGGAAGAGGATTTTTGGAGCGGTACTTGCCGTCTGTCTGTCGTTTGCCACAACTTCGTACGCAAAAACGACGCAGGGGGACATCGACAGGGCGAAGGATGCGATCAGTGATCTGAAAGAACAGAAAGAAGAAGCGGAGAGTGAGGCGGAGAGCATTACGGGCCGCAAGGAAGGGCTGGAAGCGGAGCTGGACAGCTTAAATGGACGGCTTGGCGCGATTGCCAGCTCCATTAATGAGCTGGAAAGCCAGATTACGGGAAAAGAGGCGGAGATAGAGGCGGCGGCTGCCGCACTTACGGCGGCGGAGGAGCGGTCCGGACGGCAGTATGAAGATATGAAGCTGAGGATACAGTTTATGTATGAGAACGGGACGACGTCTCTGTGGCAGGCGCTGTTTGCGGCGGAATCGTTTACGGACTTTTTAAACCGTACCGAATACATCGAGTCGATCAATGAGTATGACCGGGCAAAGCTGGAAGAGTACAGACAGCTTGCGGAGGAGATCGCGGAGAATAAAAAGAAGCTGGAGGAAGACCGGCAGGCACTCGTGGCCATGCAGGAGGAGAAGCGGGCCAGACAGGAAGAGGTGAACAGCCTGATCAGTCAGACGAAAAACAGCCTGGCAGCGGCGGAGGATGAACTTGCCAGGGTCTGGTCCGATGTGGGCGAGCTGGATGAAAAGCTCAAGGAAATGATTGCCTATGAAAAGGAGCTTGAGATCAGAAAAGCGAAGGAGGACGCGGCCCGTCTGGCGGCGATCAAGGAGCAGGAAAAAGAGGATACGTCCGGTGTGGTTTATGTTCCGCAGGGGAGCGACGAATATCTGCTTGGAGCCATTATACAGTGTGAATCGGACGGAGAGCCGTATGCCGGAAAGCTGGCTGTCGGGAGTGTTATTATAAACCGTGTGAAAAGCTCTTATTTTCCGAATACAATCTCCGGCGTGATATACCAGGGAGGCCAGTTTTCTCCGGTAGCGAGCGGGCGGCTGGCGCACAGGCTTCAGGCCGGGGTGAATGCGGCCTGCCTCCAGGCGGCGCGGGAAGTGCTGGACGGCAATATCACTACCAGCTGTCTGTATTTCAGGACGAATAACGGGATCATACAGGGAACGGTCATCGGCAATCACGTGTTTTACTGATGTGTAAGGCAGCATAGAAATGAGGGGTTTGCATGAAGATCTTAATGACGGGATTTGACCCGTTCGGAGGGGAAAAGATAAACCCGGCAATCGAAGCCGTAAAGCGGCTGCCGGATGAGATTGCGGGCGCACAGATTATCGGACTTGAGATTCCGACCGTCTGCCATAAGTGTCTGGCGGTGATCAATGAGGCGATCGCACAGGAGGATCCCGACGTGATACTGTCAGTCGGCCAGGCAGGAGGGCGGCCGGACATTACGGTGGAGCGCGTCGGCATCAATGTGGACGATTGCCGGATTGCGGACAATGAGGGGAATCAGCCGGTGGACGAGCCGGTATTTCCGGAAGGCCCGGCGGCGTACTTTGTAAATGTTCCGGTCAAAGCGATGGTACAGAGAATACGGGACAGGGGTATTCCGGCTTCTGTCTCATATACGGCGGGGACTTTTGTGTGCAATCATGTCACCTACGGGGTGCGCCATCTGATCGAGACGAGGTATCCGGGAAAGAAGAGCGGGTTTATTCACATCCCATACCTGCCGCAGCAGGTGACGGATAAGGCAGGGCAGCCGTCCATGGCGCTGGATATGATCGTGGAAGCGCTCACGGCGGCTGTCGAAGCAGTTGTGGATACGCAGGAAGATATCCGGGCGGCGGAAGGGACGACGCACTGATATCCAGGAACGCGAAAGGAGGAAGGCATGAAGGAGTTTTTATACTGGATTGTAGGGCTGATTGCAAAAATTCACGGATATATTATGCGTCTCAACGACGCTTACGAATACAATTTTTCCGATAAAGAGCTGCATTTTCTGGTGGTGGGCTTTATGGGCATGGGATTTATCTTTGTGATTTATCCTGTTTTTAAGTGGCTGGCAAAGCGGGATCATGTTATGGTGATTGCATGGATTTATGTGTTTACTCTGATCGTTGTGATCACGTTTGCGATTGAGATCGGGCAGAAAGTGACGAATACCGGAAACATGGATTTTGCAGATATTGTGATGGGCGTCCTTGGATTTGCGGTGATGTTTTTTGTGTTTGCGGTGATCCGTGAAGTTTATAAACTGGTGCGTCGTATAATTAATAATAAATTTGAAGAGTAAGGGATACGAATGCTGAAAGATTTGAATGAAATTTCGGATGGAAAAGTATATGGGCCGAATGATATGGCGCGGCTCGCCTGTCATGACTGCAGGGGGTGCTGTGAATGCTGCCGGGGGATGGGGGATTCTGTCGTTCTGGATCCCGCCGACATATGGCGGCTTTGTACCGGGACGGGGAAGGATTTTGAGGAGCTGGTACGCGGTGAACTGGAGCTTGGCATGGCGGAAGGAATGATTCTGCCGCATATCAGGATGACGGGGCCGGGGGACGGGTGCTGTGCGTTTCTGGACGCGGAGGGGCGATGCAGTATTCATGCGTTAAGGCCCGGACTGTGCCGGCTCTTCCCGCTGGGGCGGATTTATGAAGAGACCGGTATCCGCTATTTTCTGCAGAAGGATGCATGCCGCATTGCAGACCGCACAAAAATAAAGGTGATTAAATGGCTGGATACGCCGGACTGGAAAAAGAACGAGGCCTATCTTCTGGAATGGCACCGGTTCCGCAGCCGGATCGGGCGGCAGCTCGCGCAGACGGAGGACGAGCAGACTGTGAAAACGATTCATCTGTTTGTGCTGAGCTGTTTTTTTTTCACGCCTTATCAGCCCGGAGATTTTTACGGGCAGTTTGCAAAACGGATGGAGCGCGCAGAAGAAGTGCTGCCGTTCCTGCGCGAGACGTGCAGGACTGCCGGGGCGGGGATGGATCCGTCTGCGGGATGACACGCCGGGATCCGTCGGATCGCGTGTCAGTGGGAGGCAGCGAAAAATGAGACACAGATGCCGCCGGGGCCGGCGTGCGTTCCGATGGTGCTGCCGATGGTGCTGACAGGGAGTTCGTCCACAAGCCCTGCCCACAGGGATCTGCTGTCCTCGATATATTTTTTCAGCAGCGTATCGTCCAGCCCGGTGTAGCCGAGGCTAAATGGCATGGAGTAGTCGATACCGCCGCATTTTTTTACTTCTTCCATCAGCATGTTGTTTCCGTTTTTAGAGCCTCTGGCTTTTCCAAGGATTGTGACTTCGCCGTCCACGACGGCGACGACCGGCTTAATGGAGAGCAGATTTCCCGCCAGGGCGGCAGTCTTTGAGATGCGGCCGCCGCGTTTAAGATATTCCAGTGTGTTTAACAGTGCCAGCACGCGTATGTCTTTTTTGCGACGGTCAAGCTCCGCGGCAATTTCGGCCGCGGAATGGCCTGCTTCCCGCAGCCGGTGCGCGAGCATGATCAGATTCTGTTCGCCCAGGCATACATTTTCGCTGTCTACGATGCAGATACAGTCTTCGTATCATTCTCTGGCGATGTTTGCGCTCTGGTAAGTGCCGGAG
>CANDFU010000142.1 GCA_947384095.1 uncultured Roseburia sp.
CCGTGATATTCTGTCCCATCCGGTCTCTCTTTCTGCAGCCCCGCCGCCGCGGCGGACCTTAAATGTTCCTTTTCTGCCCTTTTAAAGTTCAGATAATCGGTTACTCTTCCTGACATTTCAAATTCACTCCAGGCTTCATCCATCGGCGTACCCTCCTGCTCCCTGCTTTCTGTTTTTAGGGTATCCTCACAGCCTGCCTTCTATACCAGCAAAAAAATGGGAAGTCAGATTTCGTCTTTATTGTAACCGAAATTTTTCATCATGGCGTCGCTGTCGCGCCAGTCTTTCTTTACCTTTACCCAGAGCTTTAAGTTTACTTTGATCTCCAGGAGCCGTTCAATCTCATAGCGGGCGTTTGTGCCGATCTTTTTTAACATGGCGCCGCCTTTTCCAATCACAATCCCCTTGTGGGAATCGCGCTCGCAGACAATCGTCGCGTCGATATCCATCATTTTTTTCTCTTTACGCCCCCTCATCCGGTCGATACAGACGGCAATACCGTGCGGAATCTCATCGTCTAAGGCATGCAGTGCTTTTTCGCGTATGATCTCCGCCACAATGGCGCGCTCCGGCTGATCCGTGACCGTGTCCTCGTCGTAAAACAGCGGGCCGTACGGCAGATATTGAAAGATCAGATCGACCACCGTGTCCAGATTTTCCCCGCGCAGCGCGGAGGCGGGAACAATCTCCGCAAACGGATAGACCTTGCGGTAAGTATCAATATACGAAAGAATTTTTTCCCGCGGCACCGTGTCGACTTTATTGATAATCAGAATCACCGGCGTCTTCGCGCGTTCAAGCTGCTCTATAATATGCCTTTCTCCCGCGCCGATAAAGCTGGACGGCTCCACAAGCCATAAAATCACATCCACCTCGCCCAGCGTGTGCTCCGCCGCGCTCACCATATACTCCCCGAGTTTATTTTTGGCCCGGTGGATGCCCGGGGTGTCCAGAAATACAATCTGTCCCCGGTCCATATCCGTGTAAACCGTCTGAATCCGGTTCCGCGTCGTCTGCGGCTTATTGGATGTGATGGCAATCTTTTGTCCGATCAGGTGATTCATCAGCGTCGACTTTCCCACGTTGGGCCTCCCGATGATCGTGACAAATCCCGATTTTAAGCTTTCACTCATTGTTCCACCCTTCCTCCCTGGCACAGATTCTCCAGCGCAAGAAACCGGCCGCTCTCCGCGGACAAAGCGTCCTCATTCCCGATCACGCACAGACAGCCGTCCGTAAGCACCGCCTTAATCAGCCCGGAAAATGCCCTGATATCCTCCTCCCGTGCTCCAAGGATCTCATCCCGTTCTCTCTGAATATCCTCATACGTAAGTCCCTGCAGATAAGCCGCCATAGAGCGGGCTCCCTTTGCGCTCGGATTGAGCGGCGTATCCAGATCGCTGATCGTCCCGATAATGTATTTTGTCATGTCACGCTCGTCTGCGGAAAAATGCTCCAGATAATCCGGTATCCCCTCATAGACCTGTTCCGTCGCGGCAAGATTCGGGTCACGGTAGGAAACGAAATACACGTCGCCGTTGCGCATATATCCGTTCATACACCCATAGGCGCCGCCCATCACACGCACGTTAACCCACAGATAATCATAACCTAAAATCACCTTTAAAATCTTAAGCGCGCCGTGATAGGAATAGCCATGCGCCGCAAAATTGCCTGCGCGCGCCACATACTGCACCTGGGAAGCATCCATAAATCCCTCGTTTTTCTTCTGGGGGACAAACGCGGGCAGTTTCCGCTCTCCGCTCTCCGCTTCCGGCACAAAAAGCTGCCCTTTCAACGCGAGAACCTCTCTCTGCACGGCTTCATAATCCGCATCGGCGCACGTCACGCTCACCGTCATTCTCTCCGCCGTAAAAATCCGGTGCACAATTCCCGAAAGCCTTGCGATCAGCTCCCCTTTCTTCTCGTCAAAATGCGCCTCGTAGTCCTCGATCACACGGAAACAGGCGATGCCGCCCACCGCATCCTGGCAGTGCGCCGCGCGTGAAAAATAGGACATCGCCCGCGTGGACGCCGCGAGATGCCCGGATGCGCTCAGCGCCGTCTCAAGCCTCGACCGGAGCTGGGCCAGTATCTCATACAGACGCTTTTCATCGTTAATCCGCGAAGTCAGGAGAATTTCCCGCATCAGCCGCACCGCATCCTTAAGCTTCTCCGAAAGCGCCTTTGTGCGCACCTCGTACATCAGCCTCATATCGTCCTCTGTACGGACAAGGGGATAGATGCCGACACTGCTGGCAATTCCGCCGGTGTGGATATTGACTTCGTTTGCCAGATCGGCGTAGCTGTGATGCTCCGTATCCACAAAGCCCAGAACCGACTTTAAAATCCCCAGATATGGCAGATCATCGCTCTGCAGATCCCGCACGTCAAACAAAAGCGTCACATAATCGATTCCCCCGGCAAACATCGGATGATGTACAAATGTCGTTCCCTCTGCCGTGACAACACGGTTTCTGAGCGGCTGCGCCTCTTTTCTCATATCCGCCCGCCCGAGCATCGGGATCTTTTCCAGCTCCTCCTTCGGCGACGGCTCCTCCTGGTATTCCTTCAGACGGCGCGTCTGCCGGATCAGTTCCGCGACTTCTTCCCCGGAAAGGCTTTCCTTGTACGCGGCGAGCCGTTCGGCAAGAGCAGCCTCTCTTTTCGCGTTCAGCCCCTTTTCCGGCACAACCGCCACGACGGATGCGTGCGGGTTGTCCAGAAGGTACTCTGCGACCAGCCGTTCAAAATAATCCCCCTTCGCCGCTTCCTTCAGGAAGTGATACGTCTCCACCGCCTCCAGGTGCATGAACGGCTGCATATCATCGTGCAGCCAGCTGTCCAGACACTGCAGCCCGTACAAAAGCCCCTTTGGGAACTGTCCGTAATCTGCCTCCCTGAACCTGAACTCCGCACTGTTAATCCCTGCCAGAAGCGCCTTTTTATTGATTCCGTTTTTCACCTGTTCCGTGAGCACGTCCCTGACCACAGACAAAAACTGCTCTTTTTTCGAGAAATCTGTGTTTTTGGCAATAACAGAAAAAAACGGCTGCTTTGTGCTGCTGTCGTACCCGCCTACGATATCCTTTCCGATTCCGGCATCTAAGAGCGCCTGCTTTAACGGGGCGCCCGGCGCGCCCAGCAGCGCATAATCGAGCACGTCAAACGCCTGGTAGAGCTTTGGGTCCAGCACGCTGCCGACGACCATGCTGCAGGAAAGATACGCGCGTTCCTCCTCACTCTCGCCGGACGCGACCGAATAGGTGCCGCAGACATCCGCCGGCGCGTCAAACGCCCGCTGCGTCTGAATGGCGGAATCCACTTCTTTTTTTTCATATGCGCCCAGATACTGCTCGTCCAGCCAGGCAAGCTTCTCTGCGATGTCCATATCCCCGTAGAGATACAGGTAGGAATTGGACGGATGATAGTATTTGCGGTGAAAATCCAGGTACTTCCCGTATGTCAGCTCCGGAATCTGCTCCGGGTCCCCGCCGGAATCGTTGCAGTAAGGCGTATCGGGGAACAGGGATTTTAAAATTTCCCGCTGGATGACGTCATCCGGAGATGAAAAAGCGCCTTTCATCTCATTGTAAACGACGCCGTTGATCGTCAGCGGGGCATCCGCGTCCTCCAGTTCATAGTGCCATCCCTCCTGCCTGAAAATCTCTTCATATTTATAGATATTGGGATGAAAAACCGCGTCCATATAGACGTCCATCAGATTCTGAAAATCTTTTTTGTTGCAGCTGGCAACCGGGTAGATTGTCTTGTCCGGATAGGTGATGGCATTTAAAAAGGTATTTAAAGATCCCTTTACCAGCTCCACAAACGGATCCTTCACCGGATATTTCTCCGAGCCACAGAGCACCGTGTGCTCGATGATATGCGGCACTCCCGTGGAATCCGTCGGGGGTGTGCGAAAGCCGATATAAAACACCTTATTTTCGTCATCGTTTGAAATCGCCGCGATTCTTGCGCCGCTCCTTTTGTGCCGGATGACATACCCCTTTGCATTGATATCCGGCAGCTGTCGCTCCTCCACGACCTCATACGCCGTTAACTCTGAAAGCTTCATGTGCATTTTCCTTTCTCGCTCTTGTTCAATGTATTCCATTATAACAGTTTTTCCCAATATGAAAAGGCGTAAACTTATTTTTTCAGAAACTGCAGTTTTCTCCGCTGCCTCCGGAAAGAAAAACGCTGCACACTCACTATCGATCGTTCTTCTGAAAGTGTAACGGGCAGAATGCATTTACCTGTTGCCGGCATCAGACCAGCCGCCGCGACGATTCCCTCACCAGCAGTTCACCCTCAAAAATCCGGTGCTGCGCGGGCCTGTGCTCTTCGATGGCATCAAAGAGAATATCCGCCACCGCACACGCCATCTCCTCCACCGGCTGCCGCACCGTCGTGATCGTCGGAATATAATAGGAAGCGATATCCAGGCCGTCAAATCCCGCCACCGAATAATCCTCCGGCACCCGCTTTCCCTCCTCTTTTAAGGCGCGGCACACCCCGACGGCCACGGTGTCCGAAATCGCATAGACCACGCTGAAATCAATCCCCGAAGCCAGAAGACGCTTCATATCGCGATATCCCCGCTCCATATTATAAGCGTCCGCATCCGTCGTCGAATAGCAGATCAGCTCTTCACGGACCGGGATGCCGTTTGCCCTGAGCGCCTGGCGATACCCTTCCAGACGCTGTGCACTGATACTCATATCCTCTCTGCTGGCTACCAGAATGGCGATCCGGGTATGTCCCATCCGGCACAGATAATCCACCATCTTATAACTCTCCCGCACGTCGTCTACATGGACGCAGGAACAGATCCTTCCGCTCTTCTCGTCGATATCCCCGACCGCACCGATCACACAGGGGATATCCAGAAGCTTCAGTTTTTCCTGCGTGTGACAGAAATACCCGCCCAGAAAGACAATGCCTTTTGGTTTCTTCTCCAGCACCAGCTCCAGGGCCACGTCGATCTCATCCTCATCCCCGTTGACTCCCTGTAATAGGAACGTATATTTTCTTTCATGAATCCGTTTTTCCAGCACGCCGATCATCGGCTGGAAAAACGGATTGCTGATCCCCTTTACCAGAACGGCAACCGCATTGCTCTCCAGCCTCTTCAGGTTTCTTGCACTGTTATTGGGAATAAACTGGTTTTCACTGACCACCTGCATGATCTTCTCCTTCGTGGCCTGGTTAATCCCCGGATAATTGTTCAATGCCCTTGAAACCGTCGTGACACTCACCCCGCACAATTTTGCAATATCCTTAATCGTCATGCTGCCCATTTCCGCCGACCTTTCTACTGTAATTAAATGCTGAATTATAAAGTACATTCCAGAATGTACTTTACCAATCGGAGATACTTAAAAAAGTGCTGTGCTTCCTCAAAACAAAGCACAGCACTTCTTTCTGATTATATCCCTTTTGGTAAAAAAATCAATACTTTCCGCAATTTAACCTTTCACCGCACCTGCGACGACGCCTTCGATGATATATTTCTGACAGAAAACATAAATCAGAATAACCGGAAGGATAGCCAGCACGATACAGGCCATGATCGCGCCCATATCAA
>CANDFU010000143.1 GCA_947384095.1 uncultured Roseburia sp.
TGAGCGTCGTCGACTCTCCCTTAATCCGCACACTCTCCGGCGAATAAGAGATATCCGTCGCCACATATCCCGCTGCCGGCGTGCCCATCGTCTGAAACTCTAAAGCCGCCTCCTTCGTACTGAGAATCTGGGCTGCAACCGTGACCGTGCTGATATTAAGCGTCAGCTTTGTCGTATCAATCACGTTCCCTTCTGCATCAAAGAATACCGGAACCACACTGTCCGTGACATCTGACGACATTCCCTCCACGTTGATCGTGGCTGTCACCTTATCAATCTGGCTGATAATCGATGCCGGACCCGAAATCTTCATCAGGTTGGAGCCGACGATCTGCACCTCGCCCAGTGCACAGTTATCCGCGACCATGCCTTTTGTATCTGCAATAATGCGAATCTGTGTCCGCCCGAGATCTACCAGCTCAATCTCCTTGTACAGTTGTTTTGAAACGATTCTGACATCATTTCCGGACTTCTGGACCGACACCGTCACGGGGACACGCCAGTTTCCGCTCTTTTCGTCATGCTCGATTTTCTGCATATCCGCCGTCGCCTTAAAATCAGAATTGGACAGCTCTCTCTGAACGCTCCGCTTCGCGGACACACTGAAAGAAATCGTATTGTCTCCGCCCAGAACCTCGTAATATTTATCCTGTTCCGTAATATAATTTTCATTTACAAGAGTTACGCTGGTTGTATATGACTGCACGTTTATGGGATCGTCAATGTTGACCACGACAACCCAGAGCACCAGTGCGAACAGCAACGCCAGAAATTTGAGGCCAAAATTATTTACTACCTTTCTGATCAGCTTTCCTACCATTTTTCAGCCTCCTCTTCAACAACTCAAGTTTCGTCGGTTCCTGCTCCCGCTTCTGGACAAAGGCAAGTTTATTTTTCAGAAATTCAGCGTCGACATTGCGGTACAATTCTCCGCCCATAGCAATAGACACACGCCCAGTCTCTTCCGAAACAGCGATCGTAAGCGAGTCTCCCACTTCACTGATTCCCACCGCAGCGCGATGTCTGGTTCCAAGATCTTTACTGATCCGCAGGGAATCCGTCAGCGGAAGATAGCAGGTGGCAGCCACCACCCGGTCTCCGCGCACGATCACCGCGCCATCGTGAAGCGGTGTGTTTTTCTCAAAAATATTGATCAGAAGCTGGCTCGTCACAATCCCGTCTACCGCAATCCCGGTTCTCTCATATTCCGTCAGCAGAATCTCGTTCTCGACTACGATCAGCGCTCCCGTTTTGACCTTCCCCATCTCATAACAGGCTTTTACAATCTCATTGATCGTCCGGTCCGAAAACTTTCCGGCCTCTCCCTTTGAAAAGTCAAACGCTATAAGCGAAGATAAAATATTTCTCCTTCCCAGATTCTCCAGCGCCTTGCGCATTTCGGGCTGAAAAATAATGACAAGCGCAGTAATTGCCACACTCATCGTATTTTGTGCAATCCAGATAATCGTATTCATCTGGAATACCGCCGCCACCCCTACAAACAGCAAAATTACCAGTAATCCCCGCAGCAGCATCCAGGCTCTTGTACTCTTTATCCACACCAGCATATAGTAAAACAGAAAGGCGATTATGAAGATTTCCGCCACATCCGTCCACATCATCCTTGGCAGATCCATATAAATAGAAGCTTTATCCCAAAAAGCATCCAATGTCGCAATCACGCTCTGCACACGCTCCACTTCCCTTCCTGACAAGCCGCCTGCTCCGCCGCTCATCGGTCCCTAATCCAACCAGTCTTCCTCGATATCCATCTCTTCCACCAGCTGCTTTTTCGACAGCCGTTCCTCATCTCTGCCGCTGAAACGCTTTACCTTTTTGTCGGTTCCCGGCACAAACGCTTTTGGCACCGCTTTGACATAGTAATAATACTCATCATCCTCAAACTGCAGCCGTTCTGTTCTGGAATAGTCCAGATTAAAAAATAGAAACTGCAGAAAAAACGCAATCAGGCATGCCGCCACGCCCCCAAGCAGTACCTCGGGCGTCTTTCCGTTGATTCCGAGAAGCAGATAACCCGCCATCAGGCCTACCGACTCAAACACAATCCCGGAGACAATCGCCACGGTCCATGCATACTCGATCGACATCCTGCGAATCAGATATACGATCACCAGTGTTGCCAGAAGCACCCCGAGCACAAGATACATCTCCTTGTTGCCGATCAGCTGATTCAGCACGACCACAATCTTTGAGACAGCGCCATCCTCTTCCTCGACAGCGCCCGAGAGTACCGTGGCATTTTTCCGCACGCCGTCCAGAAAAAAGTAAACAACAGTTCCGCACACCAGTGCAAACGCTGAATACAATTCCCTGATCAGTCCCATCCCCAGCGGCATCACATAGGGAATATGAAGCTGGAAACACAGCGGTGTCAGAATCACATCGTATCCGTTTTTCGGAGCAAAACGGAAATATACAAAATAAACCAGAATCAACAGAACCAGCGTCACAGCGCAGACCTCAAGCGAAAGCGCGTACATATCGGCCAGTATCACCGCAGAAGCAAAAAAAATCATGCATCCCGTCGGAAGAACAGAGCATAACAGCGCCAGTATCAGAGCAACCGGCGTCCGACTGATCGTCTTCATATATCCGATGCTGTTGTTAATCATCATAAACAGTGTGAAAGCAACAAAAAATCGTATGATGGGTATGATAAACACTTCGTTCCTGCTATAGAAGCGCACCATCTTTTCTTTCAGTTCCAATAAGGTTGTCATATCTGCCTCCTGCTTTTACTGCCGGTCCCTGCCGCCGGGCATTTTGAGCTTTTCTTCCCGCTCATACATCTGATTCACTTTTTTCAGACTGCTGTAATACCGTTTTACCTTTCTGCGGCCTGTCGTATACTTAACATAAAATACAATATATGTCGCAATGAGATAAGACAGTATAAATACCACATAAAAAGTCAGCAGCGTAGTCAGAAAGCCGCGGATATCCATACTGTTGATCTGCTCCATCAGCGTCTGCATGGAGTAAACCCCCCAGAGCCCGAGCAACAGGCCAAAACAGATCGTCCCCGTCACAAAGCTCCGCAAAAGCTGCAGTGAAATATAGTCCTTTCTTGCATACTGCGTCATCGGTCTGCATTCTTTGCCGTCAAACGTATCAAATCTTGATATTTTTATCATGTGCCGTAAACGTTCTTCATTTACCATACAGTAAAATTATCCTTTCCCTGCCTGCAAACCCATCGTCTGACCTGCTTTCATAAATTTGCACGCAGTAACGCATTCTTATAAAACATTATAGCACAATGACAACAATTTTCAAACAAAAAAAGCAGGGGATATCTCTCAGGCCCTGCTTTTTACTTTCTTTTCTGTTTTCCTGCACACATGTCCCACACGGCGCTTTCCGGATATGGCAAAAGATTACTGAAGAAAGCGCATCTTGTTTCCGTCCCGCTCCTGTTTCTTTACCTCCTGCTCCTTTGGCTTGCCGAGAACACCCGTAAAAGAATTGGACATAGCCGCTTTGCACTTATCGCAGAAACGCCCGCTCTTGATCGGCTCCCCGCAGTGCTCACAATTGATCCCGTCCGCGCCCGGCTCTGAGAGCGACAGACGCTCTTCCCTGATCCACTGCTTGATCTGCTTTGTCGACACATCCATCGCCTCGGAAAGGGCGCGGACAGAAGAACCCGGATTCTCGTCCAGATACTCCTTCACCTCGCGGAATTTCTCTTCAAGCTTCTTCTGACACATACTGCAAATCGGCGGCCCACTCATATAATTAAACAATCGTCCGCAGCTTCTACAATTTCTCACATCCATGATTTTGCCCCTCCTGCTTATCAATCAGAATCCTGTTCCAATGCTGATACAGATATAATAGATATTCTTTATTCCGGCGGAAAGCAAAACTTCCGCAACCGCATCCATCGTGCTCCCTGTAGTATATATATCATCTACCAACAATATCTGATTCCATTTTACTATATCCGGCTCTAAATGAAAAGCATTTTTTAAATTGTGTCTGCGTTCGCTCTCGCTCAGGGTTTTCTGTGGAACGGTATTCCGGATCCGTTTTATCAGAGACGCCGTCGGCAGGCCAAGCTCCCTCCCAAGCGCCCGTGCGAATACTTCGGCCTGATTGTATCCGCGCAGCCGCGCTTTCCGAGGATACATTGGTATGGGAACAATCACCTCCATCCGGTGACGCGCAACCCACTCTCTGTATTGTTCCGCCGCCTCCCTGGCATAAAACAAGGCATATTCCCGCCGGTTGCCGTACTTAAACCGATACATTGACTGGCGGATCCCGCCTTTATATACAAAAACAGCCTTTCCCTGCAGATATAAGTGCTTTTTCCTTCCACAGTCGCCACAGTACTCCGCCCGCTCGTCCCGAAGCGGTTTTCCACAACGTTTGCACGCGGGTTCTTCCACCCTTTCGATCTGTCGCCTGCAGGATTCGCAGATCACCTCCCCCGGCGGCAGGATATCGTCGCATACCGGGCAGCGCGGCGGATACCAGAACTCCAGAACCTCCTGCAAAACAAGGCGCAGGCAATCCCCCAAAATACGGCCGCAATTTTTCATCTTTCCCTTTCTAAAATCTCTCCGAAATTTATCGTACCATTTTTCCCCAAAGGAAACCATAAACATTTTCTTAATTTTTTCTAAGATATTCATTCACTTCCGTCAAATACACCGCTTGACGAATTGCTGATTTGTCTTTATAATCTTTTTCATTGATAACATTAAAGCTTTAATGTGTTAAAGGAGGAGAATCATATTATGAAAAAATCAAGTAAAGCACTTTCTATCATTATGGCGGCCGCAATGGCAGTGTCGATGGCAGCCTGCGGAAATAAGGACGACGCAGGAACCTCCGGCAGTGCCCCGGCCGATGCAGGCGCAGCTGCTTCCACAGATCAGGCGCCGGCGGACGGCGACGCTTCTGCACCGGAAAATGTTTCCGGTACGGAAAATGCTGCACCGGGCGCGGACGGCCCCTTCACCATCGGCATCTGTCAGCAGCTGGAGCATCCCGCGCTGGATGCCGCAACGGAAGGATTCCAGGCAGCTCTCACAGAAAAACTGGGTGCCGGGAACGTCACTTTCGACCTGCAGAACGCGCAGGGCGAACAGGCAAACTGCGCTACGATCAGCAGCAAATTCGTCTCCGACAATTACGATCTGATTCTGGCAAATGCAACCACCGCTTTGCAGTGTGCCGCAGCGGCGACAAGTTCGATTCCTGTCCTGGGAACCTCCGTCACAGACTACGCAACCGCTCTTGATATCGACGACTGGACCGGCGCGACGGGACGAAATATTTCGGGCACATCCGATCTCGCCCCGATTGATCAGCAGGAAAATATGCTCGTGGAACTCTTCCCCGACGCCAAAACCGTCGGCATCCTCTACTGTTCCGCCGAGCCGAATTCCGAATACCAGGCAAATGAATTTATCAGATGCCTCGAAGAAGACGGGCTCTCCTATCAGGTGTACACCGCCGCGGACTCAAACGATATCAACTCCGTCGTACAAAGCGCCGTCTCCGAGGTGGACGTCATCTACATACCGACCGACAATACGATGGCCGGA
>CANDFU010000144.1 GCA_947384095.1 uncultured Roseburia sp.
TTGCCCTGTGAAGAATCATATTTCAACAAGTGTGCCAGCATTTTAGGGCTTGTCAGATCGTTGATCGCCACTACTTCATACCCTTCTGCTCCAAACATTTGTCTGAAAGCAAGACGGCCAATACGGCCGAAACCATTGATTGCTACTCTTACTGCCATTTTTAATTCCTCCTAGAATTTGTAAATGTGATACTGCCTTGCGGGACAAATTCCCCTGAAACCGTCAATTTGTCAATCACCGGTTCCATGCTTTCTATATTTTACCCAATATTCCCACAAAGTTCAAGCCTTTTTCACCACTTTC
Source organism: uncultured Roseburia sp. (assembly GCA_947384095.1). Classification (GTDB taxonomy): domain Bacteria; phylum Bacillota; class Clostridia; order Lachnospirales; family Lachnospiraceae; genus Roseburia. The sequence continues at coordinate 304 of CANDFU010000144.1, forward strand.
TTCCACTTTGTTAAATTTTTCACTATATGGCATTTTTCCAACCTGTTTTATGGAAGTTTGTACAAATGCTTCCCTTTTTACGCCCTCAGAGGTATACTTTTGAAAAATATCAAATTTTTCAGAAAGGCGGTTTTTTATGCTCTGGGACACACATATGCACAGCATCTGCTCCGGCGACAGCCAGGCCCCGATGGAGGACATGGCGGAAGCTGCCGTCAGAAAAAATCTGGACGGCATCTGTTTTACCGATCACCTCGACATCGATTATCCGGGCAATCCCGGACTGTTTCTCCTCGACCTTACGGCCTATGCCGCTTCCGTCGGCCGGATTCGGCAACTCTTCCACGGAAGGATGGACATCTGTTTCGGCCTGGAACTCGGCCTTATGCCGCACCTTGCCTTGCGGCATAAAACGATCCTCTCACAGTATCCGTTTGATTTTATCATCGGCTCTTCTCATGTGGTGCACGGCAGGGACCCCTATTACCCCGCATTTTATGAAGGCCGCAGGGAGGACGACTGTTATCTGGAATATTTTGAATCCATCCTTGAAAACATCCGTGCGTTCGACGGTTTCGACGTATACGGCCACATCGACTACGTGGTCCGCTATGGGCCGGACCGCAATACTTATTACTCCTACGCCAAATATCGCGATGTCATCGATGAGATTCTGGCACTGCTGATTGAAAAGGGAAAAGGGATCGAGATCAATACGGGCGGATTTAAATACGGTCTGGGACATCCGAATCCGACGGAGGAAATCATCGCGCGCTACCGCAGCCTCGGCGGGGAGATCATCACAATCGGCTCAGACGCGCATGAACCCGGGCATGTGGCCTTTGATTTTCAGAAAGTGCCGGATATTCTAAGAGCCGACGGATTTTCTTACTATACGGTATTCCGCGAAAGGAAACCAGTATTTATAAAATTATAAAAGCGGGCATCTTACATGCGTTTCAGGAAAAAGAAGATTGGAGCAAAAAGAAAATTGACGCAAAATCAGCTCCGACACGGAGGATTCTTATGTCGAACCAGATCAAAACAGTTTATGTCATCCACCACTCCCACACGGATATCGGTTACACCGATCTCCAGGAACGGGTCATTGACACCCAGGCCGATTACATCAGGACTGTGCTGGGTATCATGGAAAATCCGGAAAATAAAGACTTCCGCTGGAACTGTGAAACCCTGTTCTGTGTGGAAGAATTTTTTAAAACCGCCTCTCCCGGACAGCGGGAGGCATTTCTGCAGCTGGCCGCGCAGGAAAAAATCGGTCTCTCTGCCAGTTATCTCAACTTCACCGATCTGCTGGACTGCCAGGTCTACAGAGAGCGTCTTGCGAAATGGCAGACGTATTTTTCTCTTCACGGTTCGCCCATGCGCACCGCCATGATCGCCGATATCAACGGCATTTCCATGGGATACCGGGATGCCATGCTGGATAACGGCATTGCGTTTCTCTTTACAAATATTCACTGTCACCATGGCATGTATCCACTCCGCCAGAACCAGAACGCCTTTTTCTGGGAAAACGCTGCCGGAAAACGACTGCTGGTATGGAACGGGGAACACTATAACCTTGGAAACGTACTTGGTATCCGCCCTGACAACCGTTCCAGTTTTATGATCCGTGACCGTCCGGGCCTTAAAAGCATATCCCCGGACGCAGTGGAAGCATTGCACCAGAGACTAAAGGATTATCTTACTTCCTGCGAAACCCAGGGGTATCCCTATGACTTTATCATCACTGCCGTCTCGGGAGTGTTCAGTGACAATGCCCCGCCGGAACCAATGATCCTGCGCACCATAAATGCATACAACAACAAATATGGCCAGGATATTCTGCTTAAAATGGTGTCCCTCCAGGAACTGTACGACGCAATCGGTCCCGGACTCTCAGACGCACCAGTATATCACGGCGACCTGACAGACTGGTGGGCCAACGGCATCGGCAGCACCCCCTGCGCCGTAAAACACTATCTGGATGCCCGCCGGCGCTATCAGCTCTGCCGCCGGCTGGACGAAAAAGCTGCGGAAAACTATCCGGAACTCTGCCGCGCCGCACAGGACAATCTGCTGCTTTACGCCGAACACACCTGGGGCCATTCTTCCACTGTCACCAACCCATATGATACAATGGTGCAGAATCTGGACATCCGAAAAACCAGTTATGCCTCCAGAGCCCATGAAGCGGCCTCCCGGATGCTCACCCGCATCTCCGCGGAACGGGGGGACATCCTGCGCTATTACAGCACAACGGGAACCGTTAAGGCATGCGGCGTCAACAAAAACCCCGGCGCCCGTCTGGTCGAATTTTTTATCGAAAGCCCCGATATCGAAAATGTCGAAATCCGGAATGATGCGGGAAAAATCCTGCCATGCCAGGTTTCTCTTCACCCCAGAGGGCGGACTATCCGCTTTGTGGACAATTTCGGGCCTTACGAGGAAAAAACTTACGCCTACCGCGCTCTGGCACCCTTCCCCGAGACCAACAACACCCGCCAGTGTTATATGGGCGCGGAGCAGGTCAGAGACATCGTCAACACGTACGATCCCGTGACCTACCGGCTGCCTTATGAGGCACAAACCCCCTGGTTCCGTCTGTGCTACCGGCCGGGCGAGGGCATAATCTCCCTGACGGACAGACGTACCGGCCGGGAACTGCTCGGCGAAGGGGCTGCGCCTTTCTTCACGCCCATCTACGAAGTGACACCTGTCAGCGGCCATGGCGACGCTGGTTTCTGCTGGGAAGAACGGGAGCGCCGTTACCTCGGCCGAAATATCCGCGGCAGGCACGCCAGGATGCATATAGGAGATCTGAAAGAAATTACCTGCACAGAACGGGGCCCGGTATTTACGCTGCTGCGGCTGCGATATGACCTCCCCGGGACCATCAGGGCAGATATGTACATTAAATTGTACGAAGCCATGCCCCGCATCGACTTCTGCCTGCAGCTGGGGAAAACGATTTCCACGGATATTGAAAACCTGTTTCTCCCCCTGAATCTGCATCTGCCAGACAGCAGCCTGTATCTGCGCAAAGGCGGTACGGAAATATTCAGGCCCGGCATAGATCAGCTTCCCGGCACCTGTATGGAGTTTTATATGTCTGACGACGGCCTTACATACGTCTCGCAATCCGGCAGCGCCCTCATAGCCGCCCGGGATACCGCCCTGGTCTATATGGGTGAAATGCGCCATCACCCCATCCGCCTGTGCGACGGAAAAGCCGAAAACAACCATCGTCCTGTATATTCCTGGATTATGAATAACAGCTGGGAAACCAATTTTAAAATGGATCTCTCCGGTTTCTGCGAATATTGTTACAGTCTCTGGATGAGCCCGGAAACAAATCCCGAAAAAGCCATGGATGAACTAAAAGAAAACATTTTTGATCCTTATGTCCTGGTTATCGGACAAAACTGACAGCCAGGCCCAAAAACGTAATCGGACGGCTGCACCCGCAGCCGTCCCTTTCTCACCGCAATATATAGCAGTTATTTTCCTGCCAGACCTTAAACCCGGTATCCAGATAAAGCCCCAGGGCATTCGCGTTGTCCGCATCCACCACCAGATCCAGCCGCTCTGCGCCAGAACGCAGAAACGCTTCCCCGGCCAGATGGTTTAACATGGACCGCCCATATCCCCGCCGCCTGACGTCTGCCCTGACGCCTATCACTTCCACGGAAGCCGCCTTACCTCCGCGGGCCTTTAAGACGCCGTAGGCCGCCAGCCCCGCCCCGTCCGCAATCACATACACAGACCTCGTTTTTCCCAGATCCTCCAGAATATCCTTTCCGGAAACATAGACGCCGGGGAAAATCGCATCGTGGAGCCTGGCAAACGCATCCGTCTCCTCCTCCCCGACGGGCCGCGGCTCCGCGGCGGAAACATGCGGCGCATCCCAGTCCTCCCGCCGCAGGATAAGGATGTATTCATTCACCTGCCTCCCGGCCCCCGTATGCTCCAGAAACCGGCGGCACTCTTTGTTTTCCACGGGAAAATAGAACGTGCACGCCATCCCCGGCCCCATTTTTTCCCGCGCGGCCAAAACCAGCGCCCCCGCCGCCTTCCGGTAATCCTCTCCGCAGACGTCCACAAGCAGGGAACAGTCTGCATTTTTCTTTTCCATATCGGGAAAACAGCAGATCAGGCCAAGGAGCCTTCCGTCTGCCCGGCAGGCAAAACCATATTCCATGGTTTCCTCAAAATCCCGCCGGATATCCTCTGCCCTGGCGCAGCAGAAAGCAGACCCGGTTTCCCTGCGCGCATTCAGCCGCCCGGCAAACTGTGCCAGTTCTTCCAGATCCACGGCCGTAAAAGCCTGTATATTTCCTCTCTTGTTGCACCTCATTCCTGCGCGGCTGTTTTCGCATGTCAGATTTGTGGATGCCGCGCACAAACAAACCTGTACCATCTTTCCCCGGCCTGTCAGATACCGATCTGCGTCAGCACCGCCCAGATATAAGGGGCGCCGTACAGCTTGAGCGCTTTCGGTCCTTTGATGTCCCCATGGCTTTCATTGATCCGTCTGATCGCTTTCTCAAAGGTCTGCCGGTTGATCGAACGCTCCCTGCGGTCTGCAAAAAGCTCCTTGCCGACGACCTGATAGGTAAACGGCAGCCCCGTCTTTGTGTAAAATGTTTCTCCCTGATGCGCCGTAATCAGCTCCCAGTAATTTTCCAGCGTTATCTTTCTGTCCCTGTTCTCTTCACCCATTCCTGGCCCGTTTTCTCCTTTATGCCTCATCTTCCTCGTCCCACGTCCTCTCGCTGATAATATAGCGCGGCCTCTGCTTTACCTCCATATAGATCTTTCCGATATATTCGCCGAGTATTCCCAGACAGACCATCTGAATCCCGCCGATAAAACACATCAGGCAGACCGTACTCGCCCAGCCCGCAACCGTATTTCCCATCAGTTCCGTGACGACCGCCCAGATCACGCTCACAAAACTGACGACCGACATGGCAAGCCCCAGTCCCGTGATCATTCTCAGCGGTTTCACGCTCAGGCTTGTAATTCCGTCAAAAGCCAGCCCGATCATCTTTGACAGCGGATAATGCGTCTGCCCCGCAAGGCGTTCGTGCCTCTCATAGTACACGCTCGTGCTCTTAAAACCGACAAGCGGAACCATGCCGCGCAGAAACAGATTTACCTCCTTAAACTTTGCGAGTTCTTTCAAGGCACGCGCTGAAATCAGCCGGTAATCGGCATGGTTAAAGACGACCTCCGCCCCCATATGGCTGATCAGCTTATAAA